>JAAHIC010000165.1 GCA_010671965.1 Leptolyngbya sp. SIO4C5 | reverse complement strand
TCTTGCCGTCGATTCGACTCAGCCAGCGGATCTAGCTCAGGGACTGCATCAGATGCTCAATCAGCCTTTGGTAACTTTTGGCGATCGCGCCCAAATGCGAACTTTTGCTGAACAAAATTCGGCTCAGCAGTTTGCCAAGGTGATTTTTCAACGTCTTCTATCCACCTCCGTCTAATCGCTTACTCGAGAAATCGGCCATGCCTGTTATCCTCCCTTTTCTGGGGCTTGCCTTCCTCTTTATTTGCTGGCAGCAGCGTCTGCAAGACTGGCGACGAGCCGTTCTGCTCGCAGCGCTCAGCTGGGGCGTCCTCATTACACTAACGACTGAAGTTCTCAGTTTATTTCGGGGTTTGAGTCTGGTCGGACTCTTGCCAGTTTGGTTGGGTATTGATGCCTTGTTGATCGCGGCTATCTTGCGGCAGAGACAGTCGGAAAAACCGGCTCAAAAACTGTCTTTGCAGCAGTTTCCCCTCGGCCTGAAGCTGATGCTGATCGGAGTGGCCGTCATCATACTGGTGATAGGCTTTATTGCTATTTCGGCTGCCCCCAACAACTGGGACTCCATGACCTATCACTTGGGTCGGGTTGTCCATTGGATCCAGAACCGCAGCGTTGCCCATTATCCAACTGCAATCATTCGGCAGCTTCATCCCGGTCCCTGGTCTAGCTTTGCGATCGCTCAGCTACAGGTCCTCAGCGGCGATGACTATTTCGCCAATATCGTCCAGTGGCTGAGCTTCGTAGGCAGTTTGGTGGGAGTCTCCCTAATTGCCCAGCAGTTGGGGGCTAACCTGCGGGGACAGGTACTGGCCACTGTGGTCTGCGTCACGATTCCTATGGCAATTTTGCAGGGATCGACGACCCAGAGCGATCATGTTGTTGGCTTTTGGCTCGTTTGCCTCGCTTTTTGCGTATTGGCAGCGATTCAGGCTAAGTTTGCCGGACACTGGATGACGGCAGCCGGGGTAAGTTTAGGGCTAGCCCTGCTTTCTAAGGGAACTGCCTATCTGTATGCCTTCCCGTTTTGCTTATGGCTTGTCTTTTCCGGCTGGCGGCGGCTTAAGTGGCAGCTCTGGCGACCGCTGGCCACTTTTGGAGCGATCGCTTTAGCAATTAATCTGGGACACTATAGCCGCAACTGGCAGCTATTTGGCTCTGTCCTGGGTGAGTCAGGGCAGGGGATGGAAGTGATGGGGCCGCGCATTCTTCTGTCCAATATCATTCGCAATCTGGCCTTACATCTGAGTACGCCAGTACGCTCTATTAATTTGATCATTATCCGTTTGGTCGAGGGGTTACACGCCCTTATTGGCCTAGACGCTAGCGATCCGCGCATCAGCTCTCCCCCCGGCCAGGGATTTGATATTCACAGCCTGATCAACCATGAAGATTTGGCAGGCAATCCCCTGCATCTGCTGCTGTTTTTGGCAGCGACGATTGTCTTCTGGATGGTTAGACGGCGATTGCGACAGCGACAGCAGTATTTCTTGGCGACTTATTGGCTGGCTGTGGTCGTTGGTTTTCTGCTGTTTTGCGGCCTGATTATCTGGTCGCCGTGGCGTAGTCGCCTGCATCTCCCCTTGTTTGTGCTGGCCTCCCCGTTTGTGGGCGTTGTGCTAGCAGAAATGATTGGCCGCCGAGTGGTCAACGCGGTCGCCGCTCTTTTACTGAGCGCTTCTTTGATTTGGGTTGGCTTTAGTGAAAATCGACCTTTGTTTGCCAACAGCCAAATTGTTGAAACTGATCAGGTGCAGAACATCTTTAATCAGAGCCGGACTGAGCAATACTTCTTGAGTAATCCCGATGCCCAGGAAGCCTACATAGAGGCCGCTAATTTCATTCAGTCTCAGGCTTGCTCTAAGGTGGGTCTGAAGCTCTCTGGCAACACTTGGGAGTATCCTTTGTGGGTCATGCTCAACAATCACGCAAAACCAACGCTGCAAATTGAGCACGTAGATGTTGACAACGCCTCAGTTGCTAAGGCTGAGGTCACGGGCGATCGCCGTTTTGTGCCCTGCACCATCGTGGCTGACAATGTCATGACTAGCGATCGGCCGCAGCTCAGCATTTTTGAAAATACCTACGAGCGTCAGTTACAGGTCGGTGCTCTCAGTATCTATACGGATCAGTCTTTTAGCCAACAGCCCTAGCCAAAGTATCAAGGGTGCTTGCTGTTCAGGTCAAACGTTTGTTTCCCCCCGCGTCGGAGATTTTATTCTCAATGAATGCTATCGAAACTTCGCCCTTAGTCCCCTTTCTCAAGCCCAATCATCAGATTGATTTTCTGCGGCAAGTACCAACCGATCCAATTCGGAATCCAACGCCTGAGCTACGAGCCAATCAGCACTTCTTCGACACGCCGCAGTGGGCTAAGAACTACTTTGAGGCCTGTCACCGCTCTGCAGCCTTCAGAGAGCGGTGGCTAGCGGCAATCGGCAGTTGGGATGATCAGATCGTTGTAGACATTGGCTGCGGTCCTGGCAACCTCTATGCAACGCTAGGAGGACATCCTCAGCTCATCAT
This sequence comes from Leptolyngbya sp. SIO4C5, assembly GCA_010671965.1. Lineage (GTDB taxonomy): Bacteria > Cyanobacteriota > Cyanobacteriia > Phormidesmidales > Phormidesmidaceae > Sphaerothrix > Sphaerothrix gracilis. The sequence goes on along the minus strand of JAAHIC010000165.1, from coordinate 5,580 downwards.
TGGCGTAGATGTAGCAGCGGCGTCTTTAGAAATGGCGCAATCCTTAGGCTACGTACCGCTTCTAGCTGATGCTCACGATCTGCCTCTGAAGTCTGAGTTTGCTGACATCGTTACTCTCAATGCGACGCTGCACCACTGTAAAGACATGCAGCAGGTTTTACAAGAAGCCGCTCGCCTAGTGCGACCGGGCGGGCTGCTGGTAGTAGATCATGATCCTCAGCAGTATGCCTGGAACTATCAAGGGCTGGGAATGGCTTTCTACCGTTTACGCCATCTGATCTACCGCTACTTCTTACCCAGTCTCGATATGGAGAAAGAGGAGCGTCGCCATGCCCTCGCGACTGAGATTCACCATCATCCCGGCGGTGGCGTGACAGCAGAACTGTTTATCAAAACGCTGTTGCCGCGCGGCTTTAGCCTTAATCTCTATCCCCATAACCAGACAGTGGGAGCGGCAGCGCTGGAAGGCTGTATAGGCCATCCCCCCCACTGGCGCTACCGGCTAGGGCAGCGCCTGTCGGGCCTCAATCCGGAGCTGCCAGAGGCGGCGCTGTCGCTGATGTGTATTGCTCGGCGTAACCCGCTGTAGCCCTGGGGACGGGGGCGTTACGGCTGTGTCTAGCGACACCCTGCAGCATTCCCTGTTTGTGTTTACCTACTTAGCTGGAGGTTGTAACGTAGGAGGTGCCTAATTCAATCACTCTGCAACCTCCGTAATGACAACGTCCAAAGCGATTATTCTGCTCTCTGGTGGTCTTGACTCGGCTACAGCTGCCGCTCAGGCGATCGCGGACGGGTATACCCCTATTGCCTTATCCCTCAACTACGGGCAGCGGCATGAGCGAGAATTGATCGCAGCTACAACTATTTCAGCCCATTTGGGCATCCAAAAGCACCATGTTTTGGCGGTTAATCTAGCCCAGTGGGGCGGCTCATCTCTTACCAATGCCTGTGAACCTTTACCCCAAACAGGGCTGACTGCCGCTATTCCGTCTACCTATGTACCGGGGCGTAACACCGTTTTTATTGCGATCGCCCTCTCTTTAGCTGAAGCTGAAGCCGCCACCGCCATCTATCTGGGCATCAATGCCGTAGATTACTCCGGATATCCAGACTGTCGGCCAGAATATCTGGCCGCCTTTCAGCAGTTGGCAAATCTATCCTCTAAAGCCGGTATTGAAGGCAAAGCCCCCCAGCTCATCGCGCCCTTCGTTACGGCATCTAAGGCCGATATTGTGCGGCGGGCGCTGCAGCTAGGGGTACCAATTGAAGCTACCTGGTCTTGCTATCAGGGGGGAGAAGTCCCCTGTGGTCGGTGTGATTCTTGCCGCATTCGCGATCGCGCCTTGATAGAAGTAGGACGCCCGGATCTGGCAACGCCGGAGGGGCGGCAAGCAGCCAGCAATAGAGCTTAAGAGGCGATCGCAGTTTTGAGGTCGGCGGGCTGCGACGTGACAGCGGGGGCATCAATGATGGGACGGTCAGCAGCGGTCAAAGGTCGCCGCGTATCGAGATCAAAGCGATAGCCGGCGGGCAAAATGTGTAGCCTGACGTCGCATAGCGCTAGCGGTTCATCTCGCAGGGTTTCGCTGAGGTTATCGTGGGACAGGTCAGCTACGTCAACCACTGTAACGGAGCCTGACCCTAAAACCTCTAGTTCATTGCCGCTGACGGCGATCGCCGTATTTTCGTCAATGCCAAAGCCCAAAACGACGGGCTGCTGGGCGATCGCCGCCAATAACCGTCCCAAGCGGCCTCGCTCAGCAAAATGCTGGTCGATGACCACGCCCGGCAAAAAGCCCATGCCCTGATCCATCGTCACCACTTCGACCCGAGGATTAGTTTCTGCCTCACCTTCTAAAATCATCATATCTGGCATCATCGCCGCACCGGCGCTGGTACCGGCAATAACGGCCCCTGCCTCGTAGCGTTGATGCAGAACACGCTCTAGCTCAGTTCCTTTCAGCACCTCAGTAATGCGGGACTGATCGCCCCCCGTAAAGAAAATACCTGTTGCTGCCTCAATTTGAGCGATCGCTTCTGGGCGATCGGCCTGATCGCGCTCAGCCGTATCTAAAATCTCGATCTGCTCGACGCCCAAACGCTCGAAAATGCGGCGATAGTCCTCTCCCACTTCTCGCGGCAGGCCAGTGGCCACAGTCATCACCACTAGATGCGCCCCTATGCCCCCAGAACGGCGGACAAATTCTCGCAAGATAGCGCAGTCATCCCGTTTGTCTTCTGCACCGCCAATAATGACTAACTGACCCAGTGCTTTGCTGACAGCCATAGGTGGCCCCCTTGCAGGTTAAGCGTTGATTAATTCTTTTCTCATGAAAACATGACATTTGTCTGATTCATTACGTTCTGAAGATAGATTCTGAGCAGCAAAAGATTAAGATTCGTTAAATTGGAGGGGCTAAAATAGCGTGATCAACAGCTCTTTAAACGGGACTAAATTGACACTTCAAAGATTAGGCAAAATAGCAGTTATGCCCTGGTTTATCATGGCAGCTAGCTAAACTAGCAGCGCCGAAAAGCTTGTCAATTCTAAATCCCCTACTCTGGGCAGAAGCTCTTTAAACTAAATTAGACTAGGGTGATTTTCTATCTAAAAGACTTACAAAAATTTCTATGACTCTCAGCTCTGACGCTACTTTTCCACTTATTAATGCTAGACGAGGTGATGTTTTTGACCTCTATGATCTGTGCTTTTATGGAGGGCCTAACCCCTATTTAGAAACAATTGCTTTAGTCTTTGACTTTGCGCTCACCAATCGCTCCCAGCCTCTACCCGTTGCTGAGTATGTCAAGGCAATTAGCGATCGCTACCCAACTTTAAGTGACGCGCAGCCGACTTCCTACGGCCAGTTGTTTGCTCTGGCAGCGATTGAGGTGAGCCAACTCGATATGGGCCTGCATTTTCGTCACTGGAGCGTGACGGCTCAGCCCCAAGCCGAGCGGATTGCGATCGAATCTCTGCACGAATACACCACCCATGCCGTGATTTACACCGTTTGGGACTGGCTTGAGGCCATCACAGCCGCTCAGCCTTTTGACATCGACGCCCAAATAGAGAGCCTACAGAATAGCTTTCGCAAGTCAATCTACGGCGGGCCGACGAACTATGCCCTGCTGCGCACTGCCTACGAAAAAGGTATTCCTACCAGCTATTTGTGGGACGAGCGGCTGATTCAGTACGGCTATGGCCGCCAACAGGTGCGCGGCTTTTCCACCACGTTTGACCAAGATAGCCACTTGGACTCAGACTTTACGACTCAGAAGGATGAGTGCAAAGCCTTCTTGCAGACTTTAGGCTTTCCGGTGCCCAATGGGGATGTGGCTTATTCGCCAGAGGAGGCGATCGCCATTGCTGAAGAGATTGGCTATCCGGTGGTGGTCAAGCCTGTAGATGGGCACAAAGGGCAAGGGGTGACCACTGATATTCACAACCCCGATGAAATTACTGCAGCCTACGAGGAAGCCAAACGGGCGATCGCGGAGGAACAGCCTGGCCGCGTGATTGTAGAGCGCAGCCTGCAAGGCCGTGATTTCCGACTGCTGTGTGTCAACGGTCGATTCGTGGCGGCGCTAGAGCGGCAGCCAGCCTCGGTTGTGGGAGATGGGGAATCCCCGCTAGCGGCGCTCATTGAACGGGAAAATCGCCGCTCCGCTCGTCGCGACACGCCGACCTCGCCCCTCGGCAAAATTCAGCCGGATGAGGCCATGACGGCCTATCTAGCCCAGCAAAAGCTCACCTTTGACGACATTCCAGAAGCCGGACAAAAAGTTTACCTGCGCAAAGCCGCCAATCTCTCTGCGGGGGGACTCAGCATTGATGCCACACGCACGATTCACCCCGAAAATATCGTCCTGGCTCAGGATATTGCCCAGCACTTTCGACTCACCTGCTTGGGCATTGATGTGGTAGCTCGCAATTTAGCAGAATCTTGGAAGGCGGGAGAATTTGGCATTATCGAAATGAACGCCGCTCCGGGCATTTATATGCACCTCAACCCTGCTGTGGGCGAGCCAGTAGATGTCACCTCGCCTATTTTAGAGACTTTCTTTGCTTCCGGGCGGGCGGCCCGGATTCCCATCATCACGTTCAACCACATCGGCAAGCGGGATCTCCAAGAAGTGATTGACCATATCCTGCTGCGGCGGCCTAACTGGCGGATTGGGGCCGTGTGCCAAAGCGGCATTTTTATTAATCGGGCCGAGAAGTGCCTGCATCCGCGCTACAACATCAACGTGCAAAACCTGCTGCGTAATCCCAAGGTAGATCTGCTAATTGCCGAATATCCAGAAGCGACCTTAGAAAGTCGAGGCATGTTTTACTACGGCAGCGACTTAGTGATTCTAGAAAATCCTACCGAGACTGAACAAATGCTGGCCCGCGACGTATTTGACGACTCCACCGTCGTCATTCGCCGGGACGACAGCATCTTTATCCGTCGTCAAGGGCTGGTTGAGCAATATGCCCTGGGCACCCAAGAACCCTTTTCCAGAGCCTATCTCAAAGAAATCTCAACTATCTTGTAGAAATTAGCCCTCGTCTTGGCGTTCCCGCCGGGGTTGGACTTTATCAGTTGTTTTGATCTCTTCTTTTATCCGAGCGATCGCTTCTTTGTAGCGGCGAATATCATCGTCGTAGCGGCGTATAGCGGCAGCTTTAGCTGCGGTCGTAGTGCGTAGGCGCTGCTCGAACTGCTGTAGCTGCGTTTTCTTGTCAGGTACGGCAATCCCTGAGCCTACCTGCTGGCTAAACTGCTGCATCTGCTGCTGCATCTGTTTAGTGAAGCTCTGCTGAGCGTTTAAAACGTCTTCAATGCGTTTAGCTTTCATAGCGTCTCCTGATTAGGGATAGATATTAAAGTCGCCGGGATTAGCCGGGGTGATGCCGGAACCAAAGTTGAAGATGGCGCCAGTGGCGATATTGCCCATCAGCGTGACGCGTTCAGGATTGTCTAAGTCTATAGAGGGGAGATTGGGATTGTCAGCTTTGATTTGATTGCCCATCACCACTAACTGTCGGCCCCAGGTTGAAACAGTTGAGCTACCTGAGCGGGCATTGATCGCGGTGAGGCCGATGGGAGGCTGCTCGGCCAAAGTACGCAAGTGGAAGCATTGGTTATGGCTAAAGTTTACCTGCTCTAAGCCAGCCTGGACCAGGCTGGGATTTTTCACAAACTCAACTAGGTGCGGAAACCCAATGCCCTGAAAAACATTGTGGGTGACGAGGGCATTGCCCAATTGCGGAAAGCGAATATCGTTGGTAACAGGCGATAGCCAGCCCACAAGCAGCAGCGCCCGGTGAAGCTGAGCTAGACCAATTCTAGCCAGATTTTCAATGTCGCTGTAGTACACGTCATTGTTTCTGATTTCGCAGGCCAGCACCAGCCCAATGGCAATGCCCCAGAAAGTACCTGCGGGGGTAACTTCACCTTGGCGCGAAATGCCCGTATTCATTACCTGGCAAGACTCAACTGTGAGATTACCGAGCACTGAAATAATGAAAAATCCGGCTCCGATCGCAGGACTGGCAGCCGTCCCCGGTTTCTAGCTTTCCGGGGACGG
>JAAHIC010000164.1 GCA_010671965.1 Leptolyngbya sp. SIO4C5 | reverse complement strand
GCCGTCTAGTTCATCTAAAACGCCTTCCCAGTCATCTTGCAGTTCTCCAATATTCCAGGTAGGACTGCCAATAATTAACTGCTGATAGGCTGCTAAGTCCTCGACCGCGACATCGGCAATGTCAAACACTTCCACCACTGAGTCACCGCCCAAAGCCGCTTGAATCTGCTCAGCGACATCGGCTGTTTTCCCTGTTGTTGAACCGTAGAATAGACCTACTTTTGTCATATTTGCTCCTTAAAGTGACTAACCCAACAAATCTGCGCTGTAGCGATATGAGCGATTGTGGTAACGCAGCTCCGTCAGGACGGGCTCTTCTATGACAGGCATGGCTTGCCGGCAGTCCAGGCAAAACCAGTGCAGCCCTGAGCGATTGACCTGTCGAACTAAGTGACTGCGACAGCATGGACACACAGGCATATGCACCTCCTGACTTAACTCATACACGAACGCAGATTATTGAGAATTGAATTCAATAATTCTGAGTTTTACTATACAGCATCTAGCCATTATTGAGAACAAATTTCAACAGCATTGCAAATTTTTTCTAGCTATGTGCTCAAAAAATATGGTAGAGCAAGGCTTTTACGTCTCTGTCTACTTTAAAAAAGCTAAAAATAATTCTGAATAAGAATGTTTATGTAGCTAATCGCTAAGTTGCTTGTTGATTTGTATTCTTATTTAGGGTGATGGCCATAAAAAGCAGCCCGGAGCTAAATGCTTCAGGCTGATGACCCATATTCAGCCAATTACCCGCCAGTTAATACTCTACTTGGGACTAAACAGGTGCAATCGAGCGCTGACAGGCTGGACAAATAGCGTGAATCAAAAGCTGACAGTCGAGCAGATGATAGCCTGACTCCTTAGCTGTTTTAACACCTGCTTTCAGAACGGCGTCATTCTTAAACTCAACTGTCTTATTGCAGCGGACACAGATCAGATGATGGTGATGATAGGGGGCAGGCTGATTGATTTCGTAGCGCTTTTGGCCCTCGCTCAGTTCTAGCTCTCGCAAGATGCCCATGCGAGCCATCAGCTTGAGGTTGCGATAGGCAGTAGACAAACTCACTCGCTCATCTTGCTGATCTAACAGCTCACAAACTTCTTCGGCGCTGAGATGCTCGCCTTTAGGCAAGTTTTGAAAAACCGTCAGCAAAGTCTCACGCTGGGGCGTCATGCGGCATCCCCGCTCATGCAGTTCTGCCTTCATCGCAGAGGGTGTGTAGGCAACCATGACTTTAATACTTAGTTATTTTCAATAGAGAATACTTATTGACAATACTAACGAATTTTAGAGCATAGTTGCAACAAGAATTCCTTGTTGAGAATTAAAGTCAGGTATTACGGCGGCAAAACTTGACCCAGTCGCTTACAGGTGCGCTCAATCTCAGCTAGGCTACCCGGATTAACCAATCCAAAGTAGTCAAACGTGTAAACCTGTTCCTGCTGGACGGCCTGCAGCTCTCCCCAAAAAGCATCCGCTTTGAGCTGATTGAGCAGATTTTCGCCGGTTTCAACCACCAGTAGCACCTCCGGGTTGGCCTCTAGCACCTTCTCCTCAGAAAGGGTGATGTAGCCGTCGAAGGGGCTTTGACCTTGTAACTCAGCCGTTAGATTTTGCAGGTTGAACTGGGCTAGAAAGTCTCCGGCCCAACTGTCTTTGTTGGGAGACAGCAGCGGCTGGCGACTGACTAACACTACAGCTGTCGGCGCTGCTGCCGGAGCCTGCGCTAAGCAAGCCTCATAGCGATCGAGCAGCGGCTGCGGATTAGCGGCCAGCATTTGGGCCAGCGCGGTGGTCAAGTTTTCCAGGCTAGCCCAGCTATCGACATCAACAGCTAGTGTAGGGACGTCTAGCTCCTCTAAACGCTGCAGCGTCTGATCGTGAAAGCCCTCAGCTCCAATGACTAGATCTGGCTCTAAAGCTACAATCTTCTCTAGGTTTGGCTCAACCTGCCCTTCGCTAACAACCTCTAGCCCCGCAAAGCGCTCGTCTTGCTGAATTAGGGGACTGCCAGGAACGCCAACCAGCCGCTCAGCATTGAGCGTCTGCACCAGATCAGCTGTCAGAGATGTGAGAGCGACAATGCGCTCTGCCGTTTCTAAAGTTTCTAAGGATTGACTCACTTCGGGTGTGAGTTCTGGCTCTGGGACCGGCTCGGTGGATGTCTTGGGTGCACAAGCGGCGATCGCCCCAGCAATTAACCCGATTAGAAGAGTCGCTTGCCACTGATTCATAAACTGTCTCATTGCACTCAATAGAATTTATCGGTCCTGTTAAAACGTCAGATTGACCCCCACGCGGACATTAGTACCGGCTTGGGAATAGCGATTGATATCCACCGCATCAGCGGGAATGGTACGCACGTCAGAATAGTTGAAATAGCGGGTATTGAACAGGTTATAGACTCCCAAACTGAGTCCGAAAGTAGGCGTGACCTGATAGCTGCTAATAAAATCAAGAATGGCATAGGCATCCGGCACTTTCGTCGTTGTCCCCGCTTCGACTCTGGCTCGACCCACCAGGGTACCAATTAGCTCTGCTCGCCACTTATCTTCCGGAGCGCGGTAGCGTAGCCCCACTACGGCTGTAAAAGGATCTACCGTATCTAGCGGCACGTCGTCAGTCAGATCGTCGCCCTGCGCCCAGGCCAAACTACCCAGCAAGCTCCAGCCATAACCCTCAGGATTGAAGCGATACTCGCCGCCAAACTCTACCCCGTAGATGCGCGCCTCGGCCACATTCTGGGTTTGAAACACGTTGACAATCTGAGTGTCAAAGCTAAAGGGAGGACTGAAGCCGGGGCAAGGATTAGCCACGACCAGGCAGCGGGTACCAGCCGACTGGAAGGTGGCAATAAAGTTGTCGTAGGTGTTGTAAAAGCCAGTCAGCCGAAAGTCAAACTGATCAAAGTTACCGCGCATCCCTAATTCAAAACTGTCGCTGGTTTCTGGTTCTAGCTCCGGATTGGAAATGGTCTGATATTTGAAGAAGGGGCTGGTGGTATTGGTGAAGCCGCTGTTGATTTCGCTGTAGAGCGGGGCCCGAAAGCCGCGAGCATACTGACCATAAAAAGACAGTTCCGGGGTGGCTTCATAACGCAGAGCAATGCGCGGCGAAAAGGCAGACGCGGTTAAATTGGCAGATTCAGCTCCGTTGCGGTTAAACGCTTGGTCGGCGTCTGTACTGAGGTCGTAGTGGTCAAAGCGCAGTCCGGCAATTAGGTCAAAATCTCCCACTTCAATCTCATCCTGCACGTAGACGCCTAGCCGCAGCGTGTCGCCATCGGGAAAGTCTTTCACCGGGAACACGTCAGGTGGGATGTTGCGGCTAGCTTCGCCGGTGAGCAGATTGGTCTGAATGCGATCGCGCGGGCGCGAATTGAACGTGCTAGAAATGTCAAAGCCATAGGTGAGGCGGTGCTCTAATGCCCCAGTCGAGAAGTCGCTGCGCAACTGGACATCGCCGCCGTAGCTGTCAGCCACAAAGCGATTTTCCGTATCGCGCAGAACAGGAATACCGCTGGTGATCCGGTTTTCTAAATTGCGCTCAATTTCAGTCGAGTCCTGGTAGTAAACCTGTGCCCTGGCGAATTGCAGAAAGCCAAGGCTATCGGGGTCGTCGTATTCATAGGTGAGGCTGAAGCGAGAGCGATTAATCAAAATGTCCTCCACAAAGCGGGAGGTGGTGCCACCGAGATTGTCGTCCGCCGTGGTGGTGCGGGTATCGCGGCCAAAATCTTCAGCAATGAAGCTAAGGCTCTGGGTATCGCTGAAGCGGTAAACCAGGTTGCCGTAGAACGTCACACCAGCCCGATCTTGGGAATCGATGAAGCGCTCATCGGCTCGCACATCTGACTCACGGCTATCCCGACGGCTGACCACGAGCACCGTTTCTAGATTGTCTTCTCGTCCAGCGAGGCGAGCCACGTTTTCAAAGCCCCCCGTGGCGCTGATATAGGTGGTCGAGAGATCGGCGGCAAAATCTTCTCCCGGCTCTAGCAAATCACTCGGCTCTAGAGAGCGAAAAGTGACCACCCCGCCCAGGGCGTCGCTGCCGTACAGCGTAGAAGCCGGACCGCGCAGCACCTCAACCGCCTGCAGCGTAGCAAAGTCTACATAATCCCCCCGGCCAACATTGAACGGCCCAAACTCAAACCGCTCTGGCAGACGAATGCCGTCGAGCTGAAACAGCACCCGGTTGCCCTCAATGCCGCGAATATTGACATCTTGCAGCCCGTAGCGCAGGTTATTGCGCACGGAAACCCCCGGCTCGTAGCGCAGCAGATCCCGCAAATCTTGAGCCTGATAAAATTGAATGTCTTCGAGGTCAAACACCGTCACCGTCCCCGGCAGCTCATCCACCTCTAGCGGTGTGCGAGTGCCTGTAACCGTAATCCGCAGTTGAAAATCATCGGAAAACTCAAAATCTGATTCAGCCTCGTCAGCCTCGTTGCTGGTCTCTGCTTCATCGTTTGTCTCTTCTGGTTCACTATCTGGATCTACCTCCGCCTCATCAGGATTGGCTTCCGTCTCAGCCTCAATCTCAGCCTGAGCGAGGGTAGTAATCTGCTCAGGAACTACCGGAGCCTCTGCCAAGACAGGTTGCGGTTCTGCTGGAGCTAATTGATTAAAAGTTTCATTAGTATCAGCCACTACTGATATGACAGCTAGGCGATCGCTCTGAGTCAAACTGACACTAAATTCGGTTAAACTGTCCTGCTTTGCGGACTTTGGCGCGACCTGATCGACAGTAGCGATCGCCTCCATGAGGCTTTCAGCCCGTCCGGGAGCAGAAAAAGCTATCAATAAAGTGCTGAGGCTTAAGGCGCAGAAAGGAAAAATTCTCAATAAGAAAAGAGCATTCATGGGGCTAGTTTAGAAAGTGAGTAAAAGGGCAAAGGCTGGATGCTAAGGGGGCTGCAACCAGTTCTCAGGTTTAGGGTTTTAATTCTCAGGTTTAGACATGTACCTTATAGCCAAAACTGGCAGCGTAGTGATTACTCAAGCCTGTTAGACGACTGGCAGCGGCGGCGTAGTTACAGAACTACTCGCCGCTAGCGGACAAATTTGGACGCCGATGGGGGTTTGCAACAGCGCTACTTCCACCTCAAACACCTGCCGCAGATTTTCCGGCGTCAACACCGCCAGCGTTTCTCCCACAGTCCAAAGCTGACCCTGCCGCAGCATCGCCAGGCGATCGCTGTAGCGAGCCGCTAAGTTGATATCGTGCAGCACCGTAATGATAGAGAGACCTTGCTGCTGATTGAGACGTTTCAGCAGCTCTAGGAGCTGGAGCTGGTAGTGAATATCTAAAAAAGTGGTCGGTTCATCCAGCAGCAAGACGCGGGGATTTTGAGCTAGAGCCAAAGCTAAAAAGGCCCGCTGACGCTCGCCGCCGGAGAGATCGCTCACCAGGCGATCGCGGTAGGTTTCTAGCTCAGCCCACGCTAGGGCACGCTCCACCTGGGCTCGTCCGGCAGCATCGAGTTCCCACTGCCACCAAGCCTGATAGGGCGATCGCCCCAAGCTGACAAACTGATAAACCGTGAGCCCAGCGGGTATGGTCTGCTGCTGAGGCAAAATGGCTAGCTGACGCGCCACTGCCGTGGGTGATAGATGATGAATATCTTGAGTATCCAGCAGCACAGCTCCCTGCTGGGGGGTGAGGATGCGGCTGAGTAGCCGCAGCAGGGTGGATTTACCTGACCCATTGGCCCCGACCAGGCTAAGCCATTCCCCCTCAGCCAGAGTCAAATTTACGGCCTCAACCACGCGCCGCAGTTGATAGCCACCGGACAGGTTACGCGCCTCCAGCATGATCAACCTCCCACTACTCGCCGCCGATAGAGCAGCCAAATAAATACGGGCGCTCCCAGCAGCGCCGTTACCACGCCTACCGGCAACTCGACCGGGCCAGTGCGAGCAATCAGATCTGCCGTGGCCAGGACCCAGGCCCCGCCCAGCGCCGAAAACGGTAGCACGAGTCGGTAATCGGTACCCACCAGCAGCCGTACCCCGTGGGGCACAATCAGGCCGACAAAGCCGACTAGACCAGCAATGCTCACCGCGCCTGCCGCCAACAGCGTTGCCGCCGCGCCAATCATCAGGCGCGATCGCAATAGGGAAGTCCCTAGCCCCACTGCCAAGTCGTCTCCCAGATTTAACAGGTTCACCTGACGAGCCAAGCCACAGGCGATTAACAGCATCACCGCAATGCCTGGCCCCACCGTGGTCAGCTCCTGCCAGCCGCGTCCGTTGAGGCTGCCAATTAGCCAGTTAAGGGCGGCCTGAATCTGTCCGTCCGGTGACATCAACAGCAGCAGCGACTGAATCGCCCCAAAAAAACTGCTAAAGGCGACGCCGCCTAAAATGAGTCGTTCAACTGAAAGAGTATTGCCAACTTTGGCTAAAAGATAGACTAGCAGCGTGGTTGACACCGCCCCCAACCACGCACCCAGCGGCACCCATACCTGCCAGAGACCAATTCCCACCAGGAGCACAACCACCAGTCCCGCTCCGGCGGAAATACCGAGCAAAAAGGGACTGGCTAGCCCATTGCGCAGCATCCCCTGTAGCAGGGCACCCGCAACGCCTAATGCCGCTCCTACCACTAGCGCCGATAGCACCCTTGGCAGGCGTAAGTCCCACAGAATCGTCTGGTGCATCGGCAGACCCTGCCGCATCGCTGCCGCCCAGAATTCAGGCCAAGTTAGGGTAACCGCGCCCCAGGTGAGAGAAAGTCCCACAATTCCTAGCAGAGCCGCTAACAGCAGCATTCCAGCCAGCCAAATCCGCCTGGATGACTGTGCCGTAGGCGATCGCCCTGCTCGCTGCGCCACGGTCTGGGTCACGGCTCGTCTCCGTCGGCAGAGCCGGACTCAGTGGCAATGCCAAGCTGTACGCCTTCGAGCGATCGCAGTACGTCCATCACCTCAATTACCTGGCCGTGATAGACCTGCTCATCCGCCTGCACGGTCACTAGAGCCGACTGGCTGGGCTGCAACTGCTCGTCGATAGTGGACCTCAGGGCACTGACGCGAATGGGTTCCTGATTCAGGAACATAGCCCCGGAAGCCTCTATGGTGACCGTAAAGTCCGCCTGCTGCTGGGTTTCTGAAGTTTCAGCATTGGGCAGATTGACCGGTAACCCCTCGGCCCGGGTGAGAAACAGAGTCGATAAAATAAAGAAGGCCAAAATGGCGAAGATGACGTCAATCATCGGCACAATGTTAATTGACAGTTCCTCTTCCGGTTCGTTATCAATGACGCGCATACGCTGCATCTCCTTGTTTTAAAGCTTTGTGATGCCACTCATAGAGAATCTCTAGCTGACTGCCATACTCTTGCAGCAGCGCCACCTGCCGCCGATACAGACCGCGAAACAGGTTGGCAAACAGCAGCGTGAAGATTGCTACTACCAAGCCTGCCGCCGTAGAGACTAGCGCCTCACTAATCCCGCCGGTCACTAGCTCGGCATTCGCTCCAATCTCACCAATTTGAATCGCCGCAAACGAGCGAATCAGACCCAAAATTGTGCCTAGCAGTCCCAGCAGCGGCGACACGGCAATGATGCTCTGAAACACCGTATTGAAGCGCTTCAGCAGCGGCAGTTCGGCCTGGGTGGCGCTCTCTAGGGCGAGGCGAAACTGATTGGGAGAAGCCCCTTCAAGCTCTAGGGCTTCGAGAAAGATGCGAGCGATGGGCAAGTCGAGATTTTGCTTCAGCTTGGCAAAGACATCGATGGGAGCCTGGCGATAGGTTTGCAGAATGTCCTTGACGACGCGGCGCTGTCGTCGGTTCACCCGCAGCCAGAAGATAGAGCGCTCGACAATCAGGGCGATCGCTGCGATAGAAAATAGCAGCAGCGGTACCATGACGATACCGCCAGCGACAAAGATTTCACTTAGAGACATTTTTGCCACCTTCCTTTGCCTTGCGGCTCCATAACGGTAAAAAAGCTATGGACCGCAAATAATTGCTGAATTGCAGCGTAAATCTAAATGAGAATCGATGTCAAGTACTTCAAAGGGCTCACAGTCATTTTTTAGTCCCTCCGTAGAGTAGGTCTACTCAGATCTTGCACCTAGCGATCTGAGTAGACCTACTCTACGGAGGA
>JAAHIC010000163.1 GCA_010671965.1 Leptolyngbya sp. SIO4C5 | reverse complement strand
AACCCAGTGGTTTCTAGATTTGGGCTTTTATATTAGCTTTAGCGGCATTGTTACCTTTAAGAATGCCGCTAAAGCTAATATAAAAGCCCAAATCTAGAAACCACTGGGTTTCTACTGGCGTTCCTGACCAACAGTGCATTACACCCTTAACGGGGCCGATTTCCTGCCAAAACCGCTGCAGCAGCCGAACCATAGGCTCAGCCGCTTCTCGGCAGTGAATAATAACGGGTAAGCTGAGCGCCTTAGCAACTTGGAGTTGTGCCCACAGCGCGGTTTCTTGCACCTCCCGATCCTCAGCTTTGTAAAAGTCAAGTCCAATCTCGCCAATGGCCACGACTCGTTCATCCGACTCAGCCAGGGTTTTGATCCGCTCAGGCATAGCTGCATCCCACTTGTCCATATCTAGCGGATGCAGCCCGACCGCAAAAGAAATCTCCGGGAAGCGATTGGCGATCGCCTGGATGCCCGGAAACTCATCTGGCTCAACACATGAATGAACTAGATGGACTACGCCCGCCTGTCGCCAAGCTGCAGCAACCTCATCTAGATCTGCTTGAAAAGAGTCGAAATTAATATGGACGTGTGTATCAATTAGTGGCATATTGACCAGCTCACTGCTTCAGGAGAAGACCGCGAAATTAGCGGCATCCTCTAAGAAGCAACGGGCTGCTCATGCCGCTTGAGTGCGTGAGCCAACCGCGACTTACGGCGGGCACCAGCGTTGGGATGCAAAATTCCCCGCTTAACAGTTTTATCAATCTTGCTGTACACCGCTGCCAGTCGTTCCTGAGCAGCCTGCATGTTTTCAGCAGACGGATTAGCCGCATAGTCATCAACCGCAGCGAGATATCGCTTGGTCAAAGTCTTCACCGCAGATTTATAAGATTTGTTGTGCAGACGATTACGCTCTGCAATTTGAATACGCTTAATCGCAGATTTAATATTTGCCACAGTCAGCCCTAGTCTAATGAGATTATCACTGGATAAATAATCATAGCACTTCTATTGGGCTTATGTTATGCCGCAACGAAAATTCGCGCTAAGCTATAGATCGTTAAGGATGGCATCCTCTAGCTGCTTCTTCTGCCCTAGAAGGTAGCTGAGCTGATTCTCCAAGCGGTCATCTTCAAAGTTGGTTTTTCCCACTATCCTGCTGTAATGCTGCGAATTATTCATCAGTTGGCTGAGGCAAAAGCAGAACTTCAGCGTATTTGTTCACGCACTCACGACAGTCAGGTCGTACATAAAGAGGCGACGGTGAGGGAGGTGCTGCAGACGGTCAAGCGGCTCGGCGATCAGGCTGTTCTACACTACACGGCGGAGTTCGACCGGCAGGATCTGAGCCGAGAGCAGCTAAGAGTGCGGGGAGCAGAGCTAGATGCGGCCTATCAGCAGGTTTCCAAGAAGCTTTTGGACGCAATTCAGCTAGCCTGCCGCAACATTGAGCACTTTCACCGTCAGCGGATGCCCAAAAGCTGGGTGAATTTTGGCGAGAACGAGGTGGTTTTGGGCAAGCGCTATATGCCGGTGGACTGCGCCGGTATCTACGTCCCCGGTGGACGAGCGGCTTACCCCAGCACCGTGCTGATGAATGCGATTCCAGCGAAGGTAGCAGGTGTTCCGCGATTGGTGATGGTGACGCCTCCCGGCGAGGGCGGAACGCTAAATCCAGCCGTTTTGGTAGCCGCTCAAGAAGCAGGCGTGCAGGAAATTTATCGCGTAGGGGGAGCGCAGGCGATCGCGGCCCTAGCCTACGGCACCGAGACAATTCCTAAAGTAGACGTGATTACTGGCCCAGGCAATATTTATGTCACTTTAGCCAAAAAGCTGGTTTACGGCACCGTGGGGATTGACTCCCTGGCGGGGCCTTCTGAAGTACTCGTCATCGCCGATCACACCGCTAATCCCACTCACGTAGCGGCTGATTTACTGGCTCAGGCCGAGCATGATCCTCTAGCAGCCGCTATTTTAATTACGCCCAGCGCTGACCTGGCTGAACAGGTGACGGCTGAGGTGGAGCGCCAACTGGTTGATCATCCACGTCAGACTCTAACCGAAAAGGCGATTGCCCACTACGGCATTGCCATCGTAGTCGATTCTTTAGAGACCGCAGCTCACTTATCCAATGAGTTTGCCCCCGAACATTTAGAGCTAGAGATTGAGGATCCCTGGCAGCTTTTAGAACATATTCGCCATGCCGGGGCTATTTTCTTGGGACACTCTACGCCCGAAGCGGTAGGGGATTACTTAGCAGGCCCAAACCACACTCTGCCAACTTCAGGTGCCGCCCGCTATGCGTCTGCTCTTAGCACAGAAACCTTCATGAAGCATTCCAGCCTGATTCAGTATTCACCGCAGGCTTTAGAACAGGTGGCGGGCGCGATTGACGCTCTGACTGCCGCTGAAGGATTGCCTTCGCATGGTGCCTCAGTCAGGTTGCGGGTACAAATGACCGACGGCGATTCCGGTCGCTCTGCCTTTGACGCTAGCAGCCCAGAGTCTAGCTAGTGATCTGACGCCCAAGTAGGCGGACTTAACTATTTTTAGGATGGCTAAAGATCGCCGGGCATGGCGGCGCTAAAGCGACAGCGTCACCCATACGGGTGTCTGTTGCCTCAGGCAAAGCTGTGCCAACGTGCCTCAACCGCAACCTACATTTGCTCATGTCTGGCTGCGCCTACCTAACTTAGAGCCGCTCAGTCCGCGGCGGGCACTGGAACTTCTAAATGCTGACGGAGCCGCAATAAATTAAGCGTTTGCCCTAAATTGAGCGGAAATAGCGAACGACCTTCTAGGTGAGACTGCAGCCAGCCATCGCCCCAATACCAGCGATGAAAACCATCAATACCGCCGTAGAGCAAAAACTCCAGGTAATTCGGGGCCACTGATTTAACCTGGTGCTGAATTTCGACTGGTCCGATATAGCTGCTGAAGGTCAGTCCGGGCGTGAGTTCAGCAGGCAGGCCGGCAGAAAATCGCTGCGGCCAAAGCCACTGCCGAAACTGATCTGGCAGAACAAGCTGTTCCCGAATAGCAGCCTCAGGTGCATTCACCTCAATTCGCAAATTGCTCTGCTGAAATGTCCCTAACATAGCGACCTTGAAGAAATTTACCCTCACTGCATTTCCAGTATGACAGAAGCTTTAAGCCACGGCGGGAAGTTTGGCTAATATTGGCGGTGCCGGATGATGACGGCGATCGCCGGGGGGGAATCTTCCCCTCGCTTGGGCAAGAAAGCCGAGCTGCACCTTTTAGAATAGAAATATTGAAAATTGTTAAGCAGACAGGGTTCTCAATGGCAGATCAATTAGTTCGAGCGACCGCTGCAGAGGGGGGCATTCGAGTTGTTGGCGTCATCACAACTAAGCTGACTGAAGTTGCTCGACAGCGTCATCATCTTTCCTATGTAGCCACAGCCGCTCTAGGCCGCACGATGTCAGCAGGGCTGCTGCTAGCCTCCAACATGAAGCGGCCCCAGTCGCGGGTGAATATCCGAGTTAAAGGGGATGGTCCTTTGGGCGGCATTTTGATTGACGCGGGCCTAGATGGAACCGTCCGGGGCTACGTAGACAACCCGGCGATTGAGCTGCCGCTGAACGGTCAGGGCAAGCTTGATGTAGGCGGCGCGGTTGGCTCAGACGGCTATGTTTATGTTGTGCGGGATGTGGGCTATGGCTATCCCTACTCCAGTACGGTAGAGCTGGTTTCTGGCGAAATTGGCGAGGACTTAACCTACTATCTAGCCACTTCTGAGCAGACACCTTCGGCGCTGATTTTAGGAGTGTTTGTGGGAGCCAACGGTGTGGAAGCGGCGGGTGGACTGCTGCTGCAGGTTTTGCCCAAGGCTGCCGAAGATCCAGATCTAGTCACAACCTTAGAGTCTCGCCTTGCCAAGCTCAGCGGATTTACGCCCCTGCTGCGGCAAAACAAGACGCTGCCGCAGATTTTTGATCACCTAGTAGGCGATATGGGACTGGATATCTTCCTGGAGACTCAGCTAGTCCGGTTCAATTGTCCCTGCTCAGAAGACCGGATGTTGGGCGCTTTAAAGCTGTTAGGTCAGGAAGAACTTGCTGACATGATTGAAAAAGATGACGGGGCTGAAGTTACCTGCCATTTTTGCAATCAGGTTTACAACGCCAACAGCGATCAGCTATCGCAGCTAATTGCCGATTTGAAGTTGGAAACAGCCTCTTCCTAAACTCCCATTGGGTACCTAATAGATACCCTGCTCGCCCTCAGGCAACCGCACTCTTCAGCTAAGCGATCGCAGACATGGCTCTAGACGCTCACAATGCCCGACCACTGCACCTTCTTCTCGCGGGTGCGGCGGTAGGAGAAAAACTGCTCTGGCGCTTGAAAAGTGCAGTGAGGTGCAACGGCAATCTGGGCCGGGTCTATGCCTAGCTGCTCTAGCTGCATTTGATTCACTCGCCGCACGTCTAATTTGGCCCGTCCGGGTTCTGGATCTGGCAGCAGCGGCGGCTTTTCCTGCTGCTGTAAATGTCTAACTAGGTCTACCGACGTGCTGAAGCAATCGGCCTCTACCAGGGTCGCCCCTACGGTGGCGGCCACATGAGTCGAAACCTGATAGACCTCACCGGCGATCGCTGGCCCTAATGCAATCCGCAAATCGGCCAGGCGACTGCCCTGGGCCTGCAGCTTGGCGATCGCTTGAGGCACAATCTTCAAGGCTGTACCGCGCCAGCCCGCGTGAATAGCCGCCACCTGTCCGGTTGCGCGATCGCCAATCAGGACGGGTGTACAGTCGGCACTGCACACCCAAACAGCTTGCAGGGGGCTGTTGGTTAGCACCCCGTCTGCCTGGGAGCGTTCTGGCGGCAGGGGCACAGCATTAGCGGCTGCGACGGGCTGGGGCAGCTTAGTGGGCGACACCACCTGGTCGCCATGAACCTGCTGAACTCGATGAACAGAAGCGTTTGGCTGTAGGGCGTTCACCAGTTCCTCCGGTGGCTGCGGCCAGAACCGGGCCGTAAAAAAACCGTGAGGCCAGCGCTCTAGCAGGCTACAGGTAAGATAGGCTGAGCCGTTCCAAGTTTGCCAATTCCAGGGTTCCATGAGGCGAATGTGTTAGCAGAAGGATCTGTTGTTTAACTTAGTCAATTTTGTGGCAGTCGGGTGGGCTATCAGGCATAACCTGCATGTTAAGCTGGCCGCAGCGCCTTTATACTCTCTCAATTAGACCGCTTGGATCTTCACCGGCTACACCAGGCTCTAGCGGCCCCGGCCCCGTCTCTAGGGCTTGAGCGATCGCTTGGCGCTATCCGACCGCGCTGTCAAATCCATCTGTTTGACTGTCTAGATTCAACCAGCAGTCAGCTCTGGAGACTTTTAAAGCAGGGCGCTCCGGCAGGAACCGTCGTGATTGCGCAGCGGCAATCTGCCGGGCGAGGTCAGCGGGGACGCACCTGGGAGTCCCCACCAGGAGGACTCTATCTATCGCTGGGGCTGATGCCAGATCTAGCCGCTAGCCAAGCCCACTGCCTAACGCTTTATAGCGCCTGGGGCATTGCCACTGCCTTCAGGAATTTGGGCCTTCCCGTTCAGCTCAAATGGCCCAACGATTTGATTATGCAAGGCCGCAAGCTGGGCGGTATTCTCACAGAAACCCGCCTGGAGTCCGGACAGGTGACTCAGGCGGTGATTGGGGTGGGCCTCAATGTCAGCAACGCGGTGCCTCAAACAGGCATCAATTTACAGTCAATTTTAGTAGACTTTCCGGCTAGTCCTCTGAGCCAGTCGGAAACAGTAGCAGCCCTGGTGCTGCGAGGCATTTTGCAAGGCTATCAGTTTTATCAGCAGGTAGGCGCGGTGACTTTTCTCAAAACCTACGAAAGTCTCTTAATCAATCTGGGCCAAACTGTTAGCATTGATGGGCACTCTGGCTACGTCATTGGCGTCTCTGAACACGGATTGCTGCGGATACGGTTACAATCGACGCAGCCCTCTGACGAGGACGAAATTGACCTGCCACCTGGAGCGATCGCTCTGGGATACAATACTTAAGATTTGTGCCGTTGATTCAATCTTTGAGACTGCATTCAGTACGGGAGAGATGGTATGCCTGCAAAGCCTAGCCCTAAGTCAGATTTTCCGATGCGTAGGGCAACGCTGCTGACGCTACGCGGCTTTTGTTTAGCCGGAGGACTGGGATTAATCAGCAGCGGTTTAGTCATGGCCGAATCGCTGCCTAATGAACAGCCGCTTGACGAATTATCGACCAAAGCGGCAGACCTGATACCCACAGTACCCACAGCACCCGCGCCTGCACCCGCGCCGACAGCTCCCCTGTCTCTAGCCCAGGCAGAAGAACTAACCATTGAGGCAGCGCCTGCGGTCAAGCCAGAGGTGGCCGCCCCGACAGCAGCGCCTGCCCCAGAGCCAGTCCTGCCCGTTCCGGCAGCAGCGCCTGCGCCTGAACCTGCCAGCGAAGTCGTGCCTACGGCTGTGCCAGCGGCTGAGAATGTCCCGCAGGGATACAACTCCGTTTTTGTCGATCCCACTGACTACAGCGTTGGCGCGACCGAAAATCCAACGCTAGTCTTCTCAGAGCGCTCTACAGGTTGTCAGGCTACGCTGCAGCAGGGTCAAGCAGTCCCAAATAACGTGTGCGGCGGGGCCAACGGTGCTAGCGGCACCTCCAATCCGGCTCTTTCCCCGCTTCCTGCCGAAAATTCGGCCCCGGTTGCCAGTCGAGGGAATGCCAATGGGGGCAGCCCAGCGGTCAGTGTAGGCCCGGTCAATATCAGCGCCAACGGCATCAATTTTTCCGGGGGCAGTACGGCAGCGGGCCGAGACTACTACAACCGCTTACTGCGTCCACTCAATAGTCTGCGGCAGGGCGCTCAGGACTTTATCTTTCCCCTAGCGGTGCCCGCACCGATTACCTCCCTATTTGGCTGGCGCATCCACCCCATCTATGGCACCCAGCGCTTCCACTCTGGTACTGACCTGGGCGCACCCCTAGGAACGCCAATCGTGGCCGCTCAGGCAGGTCGCGTTGCCACCGCTGACTTTGTAGGCGGCTACGGTCTGACGGTGATTCTGCGGCATAAAGAGGGTACGCAAGAAACGCTCTACGGCCACATGTCTCGCCTGCTAGTGCAGCCAGGGGATTGGGTAGAGCAGGGCGAAGTCATCGGTTTAGTTGGCAGTACGGGCAACTCCACTGGGCCGCACCTGCACTTTGAAGTTCGTCAGCTCACCGGAGACGGCTGGGTGGCGATGAGTCCAAACGAGATGCTGCGCTATGCCCTGGGTAATTTTAACCAGGCGCTTAACGGGCCGCTAGCAAGTCTTGTTTTAGGTGGTGAGGCAGAAGCTGCGCCAGCGGCCAAGTCAGCAGCCCCCAATCCAGAGCTGCCCTTCCGTCCGGCCCAGCCCAACGCCAGCTAGTGCCTTTTTGCTACGGGCGAACCGTTCGCTTTGGCGAAACGGACGCAGCGGGCGTCGTTTACTTCGCTAATTTGCTCCATCTCTGCCACGAAGCCTACGAAGCTTCGCTCGCAGAGATGGGCTTTGACTTGAAGACGTTTTTTAGCGCCGGAGCGATCGCTGTTCCCATCGTTCACGCCGAGGCCAACTTTTATCATCCCCTTTTTTGCGGCGATCGCCTAACAATTACGCTGGCTCCAGAACCTATGACTGAGAGCAGCTTTGCCATTACTTATGAAATCTGGCCGCATGACCCTGAAGCTGGCGATCGCCCTGCGGTCACAGCTCTGACTCGTCATGTCTGTATTGAGATTGCCAGCCGCCAGCGTCAGGCCCTCTCAGCCGAGCTACAGCGCTGGCTAGCTCAGTTTGCCGGCTGAGTTGAAGAATACGGCTATTGCCTAAATGGAGTTGGACGAAAGCGACTTTTTTGCTATTTCAGCGCCGCCGTTCTTGCAGCTTGCGGTACACCGCCTGCAAATCTACCCGGTGATGAGACAGCGCTACTAGTGTGTGATAAAACAAATCTGCCACTTCGCCAGCAATATCAGTGGCCTCGTCGTCCTTGCAAGCCATTACCACTTCTGCTGCTTCCTCACCAATCTTTTTGAGGATCTTGTTGTCTCCTCCGGCAAATAGCTTGTTAGTGTAAGACTCTGCTTTGGGATA
>JAAHIC010000162.1 GCA_010671965.1 Leptolyngbya sp. SIO4C5 | reverse complement strand
GTAATCCCAGCCTGACTACCTTACCCGCCTCTACCGGTGTTGGAACGCCCAACGATTCCTACGGCTTCTTCCGCTTTACCACGCGAGTCAATTAGTCAGTCCGCCGCTGCGTTGGAGAACAGTATTATTTCTCCTTCTAGAAGCGAGATTTCGGCGGGCTTTTCCTGGCTAGTAATGAGCACGCTACTCTGATGCGGTTCCTGACCCAGCCGCTTAAACAACTCACCGTAGTCTTCATAGCCCTCGCGGTAAATTCCGGCCAAACGACCGCTCTGCAAAATCGACTCGGCCCCATCTAGAACCAGCAGACAGCGGTGAGCGCGGCAGTAGTCGAGCAAATCTGATACTTGGGCTTCTAGGGGCTTCGGAGTTTTACCGTTATGTGAGTCAGAATCTGTCAAAATTTCAGCAACCTGCTCCAAGAGTGTCGATAACACCGGAGCCTGTCGCAGCGACAGCCAGATCACAGCCTCAAACTCAGCGGCAATCTGCCGCGCCAGCTTCACCGCCAGCGCTGTTTTGCCTATCCCCGCCATGCCCAGCACAATTACCAGTCGGCACTGTTCTTGCAGCAGCCACTGCTGTAGCTGAGCCAGTTCCGTCCCTCGCCCATAAAACACGCCGCTGTCGGGCGCTTCGCCCCAGTGATGGGCGGGGACAGTTTGGGTGGGCTGAACTTTTACAGGGCCGCTCGCCGGAATAGGCGGCGATACCGCCGGTGACTGCCCCTCAGCCTGATAGCGAGAAACCAATAGCTGCTGCAGTCGTGTGAGCTTGACCGGGCCGCGACCGCTAATCTGAAATTTTTGATAGACCTCGCTCAGGCGCTTACGGACGGCATCGCCGCTAATGCCAATTTCTGCCGCGATCGCCGCTGTCGGCTTTCCCTGCATCGCTAAAACCAGCACCTCCTGTTCGGCCTTGGAGAGGTGGTGTTCCTGGGCGATCGCTTCTAGAAAGTCTGACGAAATCACAGCATTGCTCACATCACATTAAGAACTGCCTTTATCTTAGCTCATTGTCGTGAGTATTCCGGCCAGCTACGACTGCTCAAGCAAGGAAAAGCAAGCTCACATGAGTTGACAATCTCACATGAAGCGAATATAACGGTTATAAACTCACATGAATGATTTAACGAGACGAGACTGTCAACTGATTTAGGAGTCAAGCGATGAAAAAGTTTGTGTACTGGCTGCTGGGTGATAAAGGGGGCCGCATTGCGGTCGGTAGCTGGGCTTGGCTGATCGGTCAGCCGTTAGAAGTAGGAAGCGCTCAGACTGTCGCGATCGCCCAGCAGTCCTTAGACGACATTGCCGAAAATGTTGAAAAGCTAACGGCGGCCGTCGCGCGACAGTATGCCGCCCTGCAGCAGGCCGAAAAGCTGCTGGCGGAGATGCAGTCCCAGGCGCAAAACCTAGACCAGCAGGCAGTGCAGCTCGTGCAGCACGGCGAAGATGAGGCCGCTCTGACCCTGCTGGGAGAGCTAGAGGTGATTGAAACAACGCTTCCCCAGCTTCAGGCCCAGGTAAAAACTGCTCAACAGAACTTTGAAGTTGGCAAGCAGCGCCTGGTCGAGCAGCAGCGGCAGCTACAGCAAATGAAGACTCAGCAAAAAGTCAGCGCCTCGCTGCAAAAAGTAACGGCGGCGCTAGAGCAGGCCAATGCCCTCTCAGGGCTGAGTTCTGAAAGTGCCGTCAGCCTGTTTGAAACGGCACGAGACGCGATCGATCGCCGGTCAATCACGGCCAACTCCCAAAGGCAGCTTCAGTCCTTTGGCCAGGAAGCCCAGCGGAAAACTCACCAGCTCAAAGCCGCCGATCGCCTCGCCGCTCTCAAAAATCAAGTTAATCCTCAGCTCACCGGAGACAACCATGCTTAAGCCCAAAAATCAGATGTCACAGACCCGAGCAAAAACAGGCAAAAAAGGCTTGCCGCCTATCGCCTATATCGGCGGCGCTCTAGTTATCGCTGTCGCTAGCTGGCAAGGGCCGGAGCTAATTGCGCCATATTTGCCGGATGGCGTTCTACCTGTTCAAGCGAACATTAGGGCGGACAATCAGCTAACCGTATTGGGCGATGGCTTTTCTGGCTATAGCTCCCTGCGTTCTACCGCCTTCGCTGACAGAGTTGCCCAAGCCGATTTGAAAATTCAGTATCAGGAGGAGCTGGATCAGGCTGAGCGGGCTGAGCGGTTAGGCAACGGGGCCGACCTAATTGTCACTACCTTAGACCAGTACCTGACTCATCGCCCTGAGGGCCGGATTGTTGGCCTGATTGACCGTACGGTCGGCGCAGATGCGGTCGTCTTGAATACGAGCCAGTTCCCTCAGCTCAAAAGCCTAAATGACCTGGCAGCGGTGAAAGCGGCCACGCCTAATCTGAAGCTGGTCTACTCCGCCGGAACGCCCAGCGAATATCTAGCCCGGCTGCTGGATATCAAGTTTGAAAAATTTGATCTAGCTGATTTTGAAGTTGTTGAAGCTGAAGATTCAGCTCAGGCCTATGAGATTTTGCAGTCCGATCCAGCCGTGGCGATCGCGGTTTTGTGGGAACCCGATGTCTCTAAGGCAGTGCAGGCAGGCAACAAGGTAGCCCTCAGCAGTCAGGATGTGCCCAACGCGATTGTGGATGTGATGGTAGCTAGCGATCGCCTGATTGCTCAGCGCCCGCAAGAACTCAAGTCCTTTCTCACCGCCTACTACCGTCATACGGACGCCCTGATCCAGAACAGCAGCGCCCTCAGTGCTCAAATTGCTTCTGACAGCGGCCTGTCAAATTCAGATGCCAGCAAAGTAACAGAGGGCATCGACTTTTTCTCCAGCCTGGAAACAGAGCAGTGGTTCACCCAGGGGGAGCTAGAGAAACGAATTCAGGCCACTCAGGCGATTGTGACCCTAGCGGGCGGGCCAGTCAGCCCCGTAGAGGATGCCTCAGCTCTCTATAAAACAGCTTTCATTAAAGAGGCCGTGGCCAATACCCAGCAGGTAATTCAGGCGATCGCCGCCGCCGATCCGGAACTGGCCGCCATGCTCTCAGGGGAAAAATCAACCACGGCTGTCTCCGTGACGCCGCAGCAGGTGCAGGCCGCTCAGCCCATCGGCAATCTTAACGTGCGCGGCACCGTTAGTTTTGCCACCGGCTCAGCGACGCTGACGGCGGTAGGCCAGCAGACCCTAAACCAGCTAGCTGAGGAGATCAGCGACTTCAGCCCGGTGACAACGGCTCTCAATATCGTCGGCCACACCTCCAAAACCGGCCCAGCGGCGATTAATCAGACCCTGAGCCAGCAGCGGGCCCAAGTTGTGGCTGACTATCTCAAATCTCGCGGCGTCAAGCTGCAGATTGCGGTCCAGGGCAAAGGGTTCAGCCAGCCGCTGCCGGGAGTTGATCCAGCCCAGCCCCAAAATCAGCGCACTGAAGTACAGCTCAAACGGATTGGAGGTGAGTCATGAATCAGAGTTTAGCCCCCGCGTATCTAGTCAGGTCTAGCAGAGAAGACGTACGCAGCCAGCATCGCCATTCAAGCCAGAGCTTGGCCCAGGCTTATCAAGCTCTAGAGGGCGATGCCCCCGCTGACATTCCCTGGCTTGTCTGGCTATTAGAGAACCCGGAGAGTCCCCTGGCGCTGGGCGGCAGCATTTCTCTCCGCAACCATGACTATCTGCACATTTTGCTGAACCGAGGCTTTACGCCAGCAGACGAAGCGTTTGTGATTGGCATGACAATGGGCAACGACCCGCAGACCAGAAGCTGGCACTACCTAATTTTCAAATTTGCGGCTCGCTTTCTCTATCCGAACCCGTATCGGTTCAGCCGCCAGCATTTAGACATTTTTGAGCAGGGGGTGCAGTTTGGTCAGTCCCTGCCGGTCAAAAACCTCAACCGTTTTGACTTCTCCCTGGTTGAGCGATCGCCCGTGCCGTTACTTCGGCAGGTTTTTATGACCCCAGGATCAGAAGTTCCCAGCATCCCGGCAAATTGAAATTGCTCAGCTCACAGCCAATACCGGCTGCAGCCCTAGCTCACCCGCATCTCTGCGTTCGTTTGGGGCGGACAAGGGTGACCCCCCGTCGAAGAGACAAATCCGGACGGATCTGCCCAGGCCCCAGGTTTTCCCACTCGCTAAATTTAATTTTGTTCCTATGCACATCACTAAACACACCTCTCATCAGCTCATCGTCAAGCAGTATCCTAAGTTTTGCTGGACTGTCACCGGCTTCTTGGGCATCGCCGGCCTATTCAACCTGCTAGCGCCACTCTTTGGCTCACCCGCCGAAGACTTCCTCGCCAGTGCCACCTTGATGCTTGGCATTGCCGTGGTAGTGCTGATGTTTGCCGAGCTGCGTATTTTTGAATTTGACCGCGATCGCGCGCAGCTTCGCATTCGTCGCTGCTGGATTGCACGACAGCAGACAATTGACTATCCCCTAGCTACCTTAATTGCGGTACGGCTCAGTTCTAAAACCGTCAGGGTAGAAGGCTATGGGGGGACAGGCAGCCGGATTGAGCTGGTCTATCTTGACGGGGTTATGAAGCCTCTGACCACTGCCTATTCCTCCGATGCAACTCAGCGACAGGTGGCGATCGCCATTGCCAAGCTATTCAATGTTGAGGCTCAGGTGCCGCCGACCATGGGCGAGGTGATGCAAAAAGCAGTCGGCTGGCTGACGGGTCAGGTGTTTGGCAACTCCTCCAAGCGCCGCTAAAGCCGCACCCGCGATCGCCGCCAGTTAAACCAGTTTTCTAACCAGTCTCGTCGCCAAAAGCCCACGGCTAGGCGGCGAGTTTGCCACTGCTGAGCGGTTTCAACCAGGGCCGCAGAAAGACTGTGCGGCAGATAGGGCGATCGCGCTACGGTCTGAATTCCCTGCTTCGCGGCGATCGCCTGGGCAATAGGCTGTATGAGTTCGCTGGCGCTAGCCCCCACTATCTGCGCCCCCAAAATTTCGCCGCTGCGGTGGGCCACAATTTGACAAAAGCCGCTGGCCCGATTGAGTAGCTGCGCCTGTCCGTTGGCATAGAGCGGCTGGCTGCAAACCCAGGCGTCTTCTCCGTACCAGGCTTGGGCCTGAGCTGGAGTAATCCCTACCCCGGCCACCTCCGGGGTTGTAGACACGCGCCAAACCAGAGTCCGGCGATTCAGCTCAAATCGGGGCAGCAGTAGGGCATTTTTGAGCGCTAGGTCAATTTCTGGCGGCGCGATCGCCCGCATCTCCTGCCGTCCCAGGGCAGTACCTAGCGCAAACAGGCGGGGATGGGGGGTCTGTAAGCGATCGCCCACAACCGGGCCAAAGCCATCCTGCTTGACGCCCACTATGTCTAAACCCAGATCAAAACTACGCAGGCTGGGAGCCGTCGCCACAACCAGCTCATCTACCGCCAGCGCTGCCTGGGACAGCTTGATCTGATGCCTCGCCTGGGCCGAGCTGTCAGCGGTGACCTGATCGACCTCAGCCAAGCATTCCAGCTGAATCCCCTCAGCTTCAAGCTGCGCCACTAGCCACTGCCTGACGGCCACCGCCTGCCGGTGCAGCCAGGCTGGCTCTAGGCAAATTGTGACCTGAGCGCCTAAGCGAGCCATTAGCTGAGCGATCGCCAGGGCCGCTGGCGTTCCGCCCAGGATTCCTATGCGTGCAGGCACCGCAGGCAGCTTATACAGGGTTTCAGGCGTATAGGGCGATCGCTCAGCCAGTCCTGAGATCGGCGGCAGCGGAGTAAAAAAGTCCGCTGCCAGCAGATAGGCTCTGGCCGTCAAAAAGCGCTGCTGAGTTTCAAAGGCTAAGCGCGGCGATCGGCAAAACTGCCCCGAAGCTTGAATGTAGTCAACCCCTTGGGCTAGAAGGACCTGGGGCGATCGCAGCTCGGCCTGCTGCTGGCTGACGGCCTGCGTCCACTGCTGCCAGTGAGACCAGTCTGCCGGCCCGGCCCCTTGACTCCACTGCTGCCAGGCGCTCACCTGTCTGAGGTAGTCTGCCTGGAGCGATCGCGCTACGCCATCCGCGAGCGGTTCGACTAGGGCGACTCTGGCTCCTTGACTAGTAGCGGCGATTGCCGCCTGCCGGCCTGCTAGCGTACCGCCCAAAATTACCAGGTCATAGTCAACTAGCATCGCCAGCGTTAGTCAGCATCCTTGAGTTTGGCGGCGGTGCGGAGAATCTGTCCGGCCAGGATCGCTGCGCCAAAGCCGTTATCAATATTGACAACGCCAATGCCCGCCGCGCAGGAATTGAGCATGGTCAGCAGCGGAGCCAGGCCGTTAAAGCTAGCGCCGTAGCCTACGCTGGTCGGCACAGCAATAACCGGACAGCTCGCTAGGCCCGCTACCACGCTCGGCAGTGCTCCTTCCATGCCCGCCACCACAATCAGCACGTCGGCTTCGTCAATTACCTGTCGGTGGCTCAGCAGGCGGTGAATTCCGGCGACGCCAATATCCCAGAGTCGCCGCACCCGAAACCCTGACAGTTCTGCCGTCAGCGCTGCTTCCTGGGCTACAGCCAAATCGGCAGTACCTGCGGTGAGTACGGCAATAGTACCGGGATACTGAGGCACGATTTGAGTGGGGACAAGGGCGCAGATTCTCGCTATCTCGTCGTAAATTAGGTCGGGAATAACGGCTTTAAGCTGCTGATACACCTCTGGGGTAATCCGCGTCGCCATCACCACTGGATTGCGCGGCTGTAGGCTGCGGATAATTTGCACAATTTGATCTACGGTTTTTCCTGGTCCCCAAACGACTTCCGGAAAGCCAGTGCGGAGAGTGCGATGATGATCGACTTTGGCAAACTCGCCCACAGGTTCAAAATCTAAATTTTTTAACTTGGTGAAGGCTAGCTCTGGACTCACTTCTCCCTGAGCCACAGATTCTAAGAGCCCCTGCAAGGCTTCGGCTTGATTCACAGATTTCTTGCGCCCTCCGGCGATAAACGACACCTCTTGTCTAGGCTATCGTTTCCCGGCAGCATTGTTGATACCCAGAGCTTTGTCTGATAGTCACTAGCCGCGATGACTAGTTGCGATCGCCCACCATTTCCTGTTCTGAACCATCCTGCTGGCTCAGTGCATAGTGGTCGTTATACTTCTCCTGATTGAAGAAATAAACTGTGCGAATGGGGTAAGGAATATTGATATCCACTTCGTCACAGGCTTTCTTCAGCGCAATCATCACCTTTGTCTGGGTACGACGCACCATTGCCTGCTGGGGGGCTGTCCAGTAGCGCACGACCAGATCAATGGCGCTATCGCCAAAGCCAATAATATCTACTTCGGTCGGTGGGTTTTCGAGCACATGCTCAACGCTATTAGCCGCTTTGAGCAGCACGTCCACAGCCATTTCTAGCGGCGTATTGTAGTCAACCCCGATCGCTAAATCAGTCCGACGATACTTTTGAGCGGTTCTCACCTGCACTGAATTAGTGAAAACAATCGAGTTGGGAATAACAATTTCTTCGCCCTGATAGGTGCGAATTTGCGTCGATCGCAGCGCAATTTCCTCAACCGTGCCCTCATAGTCATTGACAATGATTTGGTCGCCCAGTCGAAAAGGCTGCTGTAGCAGTAACAGTATCCCGGCCAGGAAGTTCTTGAAAATGTCTTGAAACGCGAAGCCAACAGCTACTGAACCTAAGCCCAACAGAGCCACAATGTCGCCTAAAGCCAAACCGGGGAAAGCAATAATGGCCGCGATTAAAATCCCCACAATCCAGGCGGTAATATAGCCTACCTGAGTTAGCAG
This sequence comes from Leptolyngbya sp. SIO4C5, assembly GCA_010671965.1. Lineage (GTDB taxonomy): Bacteria > Cyanobacteriota > Cyanobacteriia > Phormidesmidales > Phormidesmidaceae > Sphaerothrix > Sphaerothrix gracilis. The sequence goes on along the minus strand of JAAHIC010000162.1, from coordinate 399 downwards.
GGACTGCAGCGATCGATTATTTAAAAGCCGCTCTGATAGGGAAGCCGCCACCCGTCGAGCTAGGTTAGCGCCATAGCGAGTCAGTGCTAAGATAATCAGCGCCCCCAAAATGCCGGGAACAGCCGCTACGCCGCCGCCAACTAGATTAATAAGGGTCTGCTGGATTTCCTGAATAAGACTCTGCATAGGCTTTAGAAGAAAGAGAATCAATAAAAACTGATAGCACCCCCGCTAGGATTCATGATTCTGTAGCGAACGACATCCTTCCCCTAGGGGATTTTTGGAAATGGCAGGCGATCGCAGTTTAAACAGCCAATATCTGCAACGTGGCCGCTAACTGCTGGCGGTAGGCGCTGGTGCTGCGGGTTTGCCCCCTAGCTCAGCCGGAACCTGCTCATA
>JAAHIC010000161.1 GCA_010671965.1 Leptolyngbya sp. SIO4C5 | reverse complement strand
AAACTGACTGATTTTGCTGTTGCTGAGCTGTTAACAATTAAAACAAAAAGCGAATTTTGAAAATCTTGAGTTGCGATCGCCATTAAGTCGGCCCCGTTTTCAAATTGGCTGAGTAAAACCGGACGCCCTCCCTGCAGGGCTCGAATCCCCATGCGCAAGGCGTAATAGCTAAGACGGCGATCGCCCTCGGCGTTGATCAGGCCCGCAAACCCATCTGCTTTGCCCCAGTCATAGAGCGAAAACAAATGACTGCCATAAACATGACTATCGCCGGGCTGGGCTGCCCGAATCAAATTTTGCAGCAGGCTAAGGGCAAAATCTAAATCATCATAGCCGTCAGTGTAAGTGCCCCATTCCCCCAGCCATAGCGGCGCAGTTGAATAGCCGCTGGTATTCATCCAGCTATGGACCTGCTGCATATACGGTGAAATGTCGGCTGCGTAGCTATGCACATTGACGCTATCAAAACGTTGCGGAATCTTGGTTAAGACCGCATTGGGCCAGCTACTGCCCCCCGTCGTCATAGGCGCATGGATATGGTAGGGGCGATCAGGCAGATAAGTTGCGTAAACGTAGCTAATAGCCTCTTGGGCAACCCGTACTAGCTCAAAATAATCTAGCTGAGTGCCGCCCCATCCCTGTTCGCGATTGTCAGGCTCATTGTGGATCTCAAAGTCATCAACCTGGTAGTCATTACGGACATTGAGCCAGTAGACAGTAGCGAAGACATGTTCCCACCACTCGTTCCAGTCGGCCTCAGTGCGAGGGGGGTTGAGCTGTAAAGCCCAAGCTGGATTCCAGCCCGCATCGCTGTTGCGCAGGGTCAGCACCGGGCGGACATGGGCCTGCTTCAGCCCTGAGAATAGATCGCGGGCGCTACCTTGCCATAGATCGGCAGCATTGCCAGACCAGCCATAGTCGCTCCCACCTGCTGGCCGCGTCATGACGGTATCCCACCAGTCCCAGTCAATAACGCTGGGATCGGTTTTGATTTGAGCAATAGTCGGCAGGCCATAGCGACCATCATCATCTTGCGGTTCCCAGCGGGACATCCCGCCATAGATCCGATAGGTATTGATGTTTAGGTCAGCAATATCAGCTAAATCGAAGTTGATGTTGCCCTCGCAGGCTCCAATATAGCGAGTCGTAATTCCTATGGGACTGTCGTAAATTTTCAGCACAGCGATGCGGCCAGCTTCTAAATCTGCCCATCCGGCCTGTGCCCCATAGAAGACAATTAAAAAACCTAGAACTAAGGGGAAGATTAAGCGCCGTTGCCACATGAGAGGATGAACTTGAGATAGACCAGGGAATAGAGGCTTAAGACGGTAATTTATGGGTCAAGACATCAGCGCCTCGAAGGCTTTTGCTGCGGTTGACGATTTCCCAGCGCATGGGCGGATGCAGGACTCCTTTAGCAACGGTGGCTGAGTTGACCAACAGCGGATAGACATGCCAGTGATAGTCATAAGCGTACGACCAGTCCTGTCTATACATGCCTACATTTACAAAATATTGCCCCTTATTGAGATCCAATCGATTGCAGATGAGTCTGACTGTGCCCTGCTGCTGCAGAGTAATCGAAGTCATACCGCTCTCTAACGTATTCGTATCTAAGCAGGCTTCTCCATTGTTCTGCGTCAGCGTCACGCTAAAAATGGCGCTTTCTAGCTGCTGTGGATTGTGATAGTCAATCTCGATATGGAGGGCCTCGCCTGAAACTAAAGTGGCTGCTGGCAAGCAGCGAACATCGGTGATTTCGGCTTCCAAGGAACCAAAGCGATTTTCGTTTACCTGTAGGGTTGTGCCTGCGGCTGTAAGCTGAGCTGGGCGGCTGGGGGTGCGCTGCTGGGTTTGCGACTGCATTTCGCTGGTGTATTGCCCTGCCACGACGGTCGGTTCACCATAAGCCATGACGGTGCCGTGTTTGAGCCAAAGGGCGCGATCGCATAAGCGAGCTACTTGGCTAGCATCGTGCGACACCAGCACAATGGCGCATCCCTGCTGCTTCATCGCGTCAATGCGGTTGAGGCATTTAGTCTGAAACGCCAAGTCGCCCACAGATAAAAACTCATCGACTAGCAGAATCTCAGGATCTGTATGTACAGCGATCGCAAACGCTAAGCGCATCATCATCCCCGAACTGTAGGTGCGCACAGGATTATCAATAAAGCCCTCAAGTTCCGCAAAAGCAACAATCTGCTCAAATCGTCGCTCTACTTCTTGCCGTCGCAGTCCGGCAACAATCGCTGAGACGAACAGATTTTCCCGCCCGGTAAGGTCGCCATGCAGACCCGCCCCTAGATCCAGCAACGCCCCTACGCGCCCCCGCATTTTGATCCGGCCTTCAGTCGGATAGGCTACTTTGCCCAAAAGCTGCAATAGAGTAGATTTTCCGGCCCCGTTATGACCAATGACGCCCAGCATTTCGCCTGCCGCGACCGTAAAAGTAACGCCTCGCAAAGCCCAAAAATGATCTGTAGGCCGGATACGGCGCAAACCTTTCAGGGCTGCTTCCATCAGGGTGACTGGCTTTTCAGCGTGATAGCGGTGAAAGCGCTTGCCTAAATTCTCAACCAGGATGGCCTCATCCATTTAAATCTCCTCTACAAATCGCAGGCTCTGTCGCTTAAAGACCCGATAACCAACGGGTAACAGGACTAGAATAAAGCCGGAAATAATTGCTAAAGCTAGCCAGTCGGGCGGTGCTCCCCACATTAGGATCTGTCGATAGCAGGTGACAATATGCACCATTGGATTGAGGCCATAGCCGTACCAGTAGCGATCGGGAATGTTGCTCAACTCGTAAAAAATAGGGGTGAGATAAAACAAGAACTGGAGCAATACGCCCAAGGTGTGCTGCGTATCGCGAAAGGTAACGTTGAGCGCCGCTAAGAAATAGGAAAGCGTAACTGTCAGGCCAAACTGCACTAGCTGTAAAAGGGGAAGCACCAGAATCCAGGGCGTTAACTGTACGCCGTCAATCAGCAAAAAAACAACTAGGACGGGCAGGGCTAAGACAAAATGAACCAGTCCGGTTGTGACAACGACAATAGGCAAAACAGCGGTGGGAAAACCGGGCTGTCGAATCAGTGCCCGGCTGCTAATAATGATGCCCGTAGCCTGAAACAGTGAATTTTGAAACCAGTTCCAAACCAGCAGTCCGGTGAAAACGTAGGACGCATACTGAGGAATGTCAATTTTGACAATAACCTGAAAAACAAAGATAAAAACCAGTAGCTGCAGTAGGGGGCTGATGAGGGTCCAGGTGACTCCCAGCGCCGAACGCTTGTACATCAGCTTCATGTCGCGATCGACCAGCGATCGCAGTAAGTCATACAAGTAGGGCAGTCGTAACCTAAGGCGAGACTGCCTAGAACCAAAAGAGCGAGGATGAGCCATACCGAATATTTACTTGAGTCTTGCAGGTCAGCTTGAGCAGATAAAAAAGCCTCTGTTCATAAGAAGGTTTCTACTTGCTGACTTTGACTTGCGACTGGCGGTGCAGGCATTCTCAGGTCAGAACTAATGGGTGGGCGACTCCGCCCCTCGCGCTTAACGCGCCGATAAGACTGCCACAGTGACCAAGGGCCTGCCAGATTCCCCCGAATTTCCAGCCAGATCAGGGAGATCGGATAGTCACTGCGTCCCAACAGGCGTTCCTTAATCCGGTAGTAGTGGGCTAAGGGAAGACCGAGCAGAACCTGGGCCAGTCCTCGCCAATCCCCATCCTGGAGCCAGGTTGTAAGATTGTAGGCAACGTGCCCTTTGCTGTAGTTGTATAGCTGTCGTTTCAGTGCCGACTGATCGGTTCTATGCTTGTGCCAGACATAGGCCGTTGGGTGATAGAGAATGGTGTAGCCTGCCTTCAGCACTTTGTAGAACAGATAGGTATCTTCGCCGACTCCAGAAGGCATTCCCGGCCCCAATGCCTCCGCCATCAGACCCACTTCCGGATGGCTAAAGAGGGTGCTGCGAAAAGCAGCATTTGCCGTCGCCCCTAAGCTCCAGGTAGGCGAGGGTTTGTGAGGAAAAAGCTCATACCAGTCTGCTCCTACCTCTAAAGGTTCAAAGCCTCTGCCCAAGCCGCCGTAGTTTTCAAAAGCCTGCTGTGAGGGCGTATCAAGCTGAATGGGAAGTACATGCCCCGTAACCACCATGACATCAGGCCGACAGAAGGGCGCTACGAGCCTTTCAATCCAGTCAGGAGGCATGGTCACATCATCGTCAGTGGCAATCAGGATCTCTCCTGATGCCGCGATAAAGCCCGCATTGCGGGCATAGGCTAATCCCTGACGCGGCTCATTGATCAGCACCACATCAGAAAATTCAGCGACTATCGGCGCTGTCAGTCCTGACGCGGGGTGATTATCGATCACCACAATTTCAACAGGCCGGGCAGTTTCCTGAGCCTGCAGATGACGCAGGCAGTTCCGCAGATCGTCAGGGCGATCGTAGGTTGCCAAAATGATGGAAACCGGAACAGGCTCAGGCAGTGATTGCTTTGATCCTTCAAGGTTTTGATAGTGAGCCGCCAAAGCTACCCTAGCCTGAGCCCATGAAGTTGTAGCAGGCAAATCTTGAAAAAGCCCTAGCAGTTTGGTGTTTAATGTGTTGACGATTGCTGTAATGAGCTGAGAAGTGCTGACGGTCTGCTGGCAGTTGTCGATATCACAGCTATCTAGGAGTTTGTGTCGCCAGGTTAAAAAGACTCTAACTTTGGCATAATCAGCCAAATCAGCCAGGGGCCGGAGCGGCTGGCTCAGCTCAACAGTGCGAATAGCGATTTTGCCTGAGGGAGTGGGTGCGGCGGCATCGGCCCGATATTTTTTAGGAACGAGACTGGCCGCGAGAGGACCAAACTGAGCTTGAATTTTAGCCGCCTGTTGACGGGCCTGGGGATAGGTGCGCAAGCCTGTCAGTCCTCCTCTTAGCTCAGCCCAGATTAGATCTCTAGGGAACTGACCGGGATAGAGGTAGGAGATGATTAAACGGCGCATATTCCAGTACAGCATCCACCAAATGCCAATGTAAAGGCAGGTGAATCGCTGATCGGCGTAGGTCGCCGCAATGGACGACCACATGGCATAGAGACTGCCGTTATTGCTAATTTGCGTTTTCAGTTTGGCGTACGGGCGGCGATGACGATGGCGGATGAGGGCTTGAGGCTCATAGACCAGAGTGTATTTTGCTTTAATGACGCGAAAGAACATTTCTAGGTCGCCGCCGCCGTTGGTGGCCGTACCGACATCCAGAGCCGGATCGAAGTAGCCAATTATGTCGAAAACGCGGCGGCGGTAGGCCATATTCGCTCCGGTCCCAAACTGACCGGCCCCTAACAGCCGCCAGGGCACGGCCTGTCCGTTTTTGGCTCGGTACCACTTGCGCTCAAAGCCACGACCAAAGCCGCCATAGTGCTCGAATAAGACCTGAGCTTCTGTTTCCAACTCATAGGGCACGACCAGACCCGTCACTGCCATGACGTCAGAATTTTCGGCAAAAACCTGGGCCAAAGCCTTCACCCAGCCCGGATCGACAACAACATCATCATCGGTGTAGGCAATAATTTCACCTTTAGCCTCTAGAATGGCGCGGTTGCGGGCCCAGTCTAATCCTGGTCGGGGTTCGCGGACATAGCGCACCTGGGGATATTTAGCCGCAATGATCTCTTGGGTCGCGTCGTTTGTCGGGGCGTTGTCTACGACCAGCAGATCTAGGCGCGGATAGTCTAGCTGCATAATGGCGGCCAAACAGCGATCGATATCTTCTGGGCGATCGCGGGTGCAAACTGCTACCGTCACCAGCGGCCAGTCCCCCTCAAACTGCAGTGGCAAAATGTTCCACAAATCCTCAAGTCTGAAGGCATCCAGCGGCTGGTTGACGGCTAAACCCTGCTTTAGGAGCTGTTTAACGATGGCGTCGCTATGCTGCTCCAAAATGAGCTGGCTGAGCGAGTGAGCTGTGCAACAACCGTTAGTAATGGGTACCTGGACATAGCCAATAGGTACACCATGCAGTCGAACCAGCCCCTGCAGGCCCAGATACCCTTCTAGACCTTCAAGGGTAGCTAACGGTTGGCTCAGCTCAATGTCGGCAACTTTAATTGGATACAGCATAAGTAGATGTAGAGGGTTTGCGGTGATAGAGGGTTTTTAGTAAGTAGTGCAAAGCGCTGCCAACGGTAAGCTTTAGAGACAGGCTGAAGGACTTAATGTATTGCCAATCAGCTTTTGCCGACTGAAACGGAACCTGCGTAGTCAGCTTTTGAGTCGTTTTGGGGGCCTGCTGAGCTGTCTTTTGGTTGGGCGGCTGGGTGCTGGCCCATAGGCTATATAAACCTAACGGGTAGAGTCCTAATCTCAATGGCGGCGTAATGCATTCTGCCTTGAGCGCCTGCTTGAGCCAGAACAGGGCGCTGCGATAGTTGCCATACTGATAGCCCTGACGTGACAGATATATATAAAAACTGCTGCTTGACAGGCGGCACAGAAAAGCGGGCATTTGCGGCGATCGCTGCCGGAGATCCTGCATCACCTTTTGGTGCGAAGCCGCCATTTTGCCTAAATCTCCTGACATGCCCTGAGAGAGCTTGCGATAGCCTACTAGGAACTCCGGTACGACTCGAAACTCATAGTGTTCGGCAATTCTGAGATACAGATCCCAGTCTTCGCAGCCCTGGGCTTTAAGCGCGTGTAGCTGGGTGTTATAATCGCCCAGCTTTTCTAAGCAAGCGCGACGAATCATGGAAGCACTGGCGTTGCCAATAAAGTTGTGACAGGTCAAAGTCGCTAAGGTTTGCCCTTCAATCTGAGCAGCTCGAAACTCCCCCGTCGGCAGATCATTCTCATCAATGTCCACTGACCAGCTATAGACCAAACCTACAGATTCGCCACCCGCCTGCATCACTTCTACCTGACGAGCCAAATTCTCAGGCCGCCAGAGATCATCGGCATCAATCGGCGCAATAAACTCTCCCTGCGCCTGCCGAATTGCCGTATTGCGAGCGGCTGCCACGCCGCTATTGCGCTGCTGAATCAGCCTAATGCGGGCATCCTGCTGAGCTAAATGCAGAACAATTGCGGCAGTAGCATCTTGAGAGCCATCATCGACAACCAGCACTTCAAAATTAGGGTACGTCTGGCTCAAAACCGATACCAGCGTTTTTTCAATAAATAGGGCGGCGTTGTAGGCCGGAATGACAACGGAGACTAGAGGTTGCTGCCGCTGGGATGACGGGTTAGTAGTTTGACCCATAATTAATGACTAGCTCATGGCTACCGTAGCGATATTGGCGCGAACAGCTTTCCGGTGCCTGACTTGGTGCCAATCCCAGGCATGGCGAATAATGACTTCTAGTTCCGGATATTCAGGCTCCCACCCTAATAGACGCTTAACTTTCTCGCTGGTGCCAACGAGCGCTGGGGGATCCCCAGGGCGGCGATCGCTCTCTACTACCGGAATCGGGTATCCGGTGACGCGCTCAGCCGCGTCAATCACCTGTCTGACTGAAAATCCATTGCCATTACTGAGATTGAAAACTTCGCTGTTTCCTGCTGCCAGTAAGTGTTCTAGTCCTAAGACATGCGCCGCAGCCAAATCGACAACGTGAACATAGTCGCGGATGCAGGTGCCATCCGGCGTTGAGTAGTCTGTGCCAAAGATAGAAATAGCCTCGCGGCGTTCTAAAGCAGTCTGCAGGACAAGGGGAATCAAATGGGTTTCAGGTTCGTGATCTTCTCCGAGTCCGCCCGTAGGGCTAGCGCCAGCCGCATTGAAGTAGCGAAAGCAAACTGATTTCAAATCGTAGGCGCGACCGAAATCTGCCAGCATTTGCTCAACCATCAGCTTGCTGCGGCCATAGGGATTGATGGGGACTTGGGGATGGCTTTCGGGGATCGGAATCTGCTGGGGAACGCCATAAGTAGCGCAGGTTGAAGAGAAGACCAAATTATTAACGTTGGCCTTCACCATTGCCTCTAGCAGTGCTAGCGTTCCAGCTACATTGTTGCGATAGTACTTGGTCGGATTTTGAACTGATTCTCCGACATAGGCCGTCATTCACTTCGCTGCCTACGCCTATGTCGGAGAATCAGTTCAAAATCCGACCAAGTACTATCGCAACAATGTAGCTGGAA
>JAAHIC010000160.1 GCA_010671965.1 Leptolyngbya sp. SIO4C5 | reverse complement strand
TCGAACTCGGTCAGACAGTAGGCACATAGGCAAAAAACCGCTCTTGTCAGACCGAGTTCGGCACTCCTGTTGCCGACAGTCCTGCGATCGCTCTGAGATTTTGACAGCGCAGCAGCTCGTTAAAGCTAAGACTAGGACGGCCTTCAATTTGAGCCACTGTTTCAATTGCGGTCGCTAGATAGCGAGCGGCATCTACCTGGCTATAGCCCCGGCGCTGGGCCACGGCGATCGCCGCCTCGTCTGCTTCAATTTCGGCTTTCGGCCCCCGGCTACTGCGCCAAATCTGGCTACCGGCAAAGGCAGTGAGGCTACCACCAATTGCTAAGCCAATCATGTCTAGCTGGACGGCCTCAAACACAGTGCCTAGCAGCCCGGCAGCGGCCAAGCCCTGATACAGATCAAACTTGAGCAGGCGCACCCGCGTCAGCCAGCAAACCTGGTGCAGCAGCAGCATATCTTGCTGAGGGGTTGAAAGCTGGCTCCAAAGATCAAAATTGAGCGTGACGATATGAACTCGCTTCCAGGGACGGGGAAAATCAGCCTCAATCGCGTGGGTTTGAGCCGGATTTTCCTTCAGGCGTACCTTCATCCGGCCTGAAGCAGGCATCAGCTCCAGCAGGCGGGAAATTTCACGATTAGGGTTAATCACGATTTCATACGGATTAAAGCGGATACCCCTTAGCCTAGCAGCCAGCCTGGACTAAAGCACTGCTAAACTGTCGGCAATGACGGGGAGAATTGACTGTGGATCGGTGTCGTCTACAGCGGCGATCGCTAGCAGATATACCTCAGCCTCATTTTGACGAGCCAGGACAACGCCCTGAACCGGCTGGGTGTCCGTCCCCAGCGTGAGCCGCCCTACCCACGGGATCTGGACACCGCCTGATTCTAAAGCCTGAAAGCCGGTGGGCTGAAAACCTTCTCCACTGGCAAAGGTATTTCTAACGATTTGGGCCAGCGCAGCGTTAGTCAGTGTAGGGACCTCTCCAGCAGTCCCTGCTGGCACCACGGTCACTGAATAGGCCAAGCTACCATCTGGCGCCTCCAGCAGTACCGAACCGGCAATAGGACTGACGCTAAAGCCAGACAAGATACCAATTTGAAAGCGACCTTGCGGCTCTTCATAGCTGCCGCTGAAAGTGGAGGTCGCCGGTTCAGTCTGTTCTTGGGCGACGGCTGCCTCTGAGCTGAAGAAGACTCGAGGTGAAGTGGCCCAGTCGCCGCTGACAAAAAAAACTCCTACCAGCGCACACAACACCAGTCCTGCTAGCCAGAGAATTCTCTGCCTCATGTTTATTGCTCCTCCGCTTTCTCATCCAAAGCTTACAGCCAGAGGTTAGCTAGCGACTCAACCTTAAGAATTTTTTGCAGCTTTACCCTGAGAAGACGTTAGCGGGCGGTGCAAAATTTCTCTACGCAGCGGACAAACATTTCGACCCCCATACCCAAGGCGGTTTCGTCGAAATCAAAGCGGGGATGATGGTGCGGATAGGCCAGATCTTTAGCCGGATTAGCTGCGCCTAAGAAGAAATAACAGCCCGGCACCTCCCTCAGAAAGAAAGCCATATCTTCACCGCCCATCGTGCGGCACTCTGGCACGACACCGGTAGGCGTTTCTACTACTGAGAGAGCCACGGTGCGTACCAAATCAGCAATATCGGCGTCATTGATCACAGGCGGATAGAGCGGGCGATAGTCAAAGGTGTAGCGAGCCCCGTAGCTTTGACACACCCCGGCGATAATTTGCTCTAGCCGTTGGGCAAAGAAATGAGTGTAAGCCTCGTCAAAGTAGCGCACCGTACCGCTCATACGGGCTTCGTCAGCGATGACGTTGAGGGCTGTCCCGGCATGAAATTTGCCAATGGTAACGACAGCCGCCTTCAGGGGGTCAACGTTGCGGGACACGATTGTCTGCACAGCGTTGACCACCTGGGAGCCGACAACGACTGAATCAACCGTCTGATGGGGAATTGCGCCGTGTCCCCCCTTGCCATGAATCGTGCAGTGAAATAGCTCTGTGGCGGCCATCAGCGGGCCATTACGAACGCCGACAGTGCCCACCGGCAGATTGTTCCACAGGTGCAGCCCGATAATGGCATCTACGTTGGGCTGTTGCAGCACTCCGGCCTCGATCATCGGTTTAGCCCCACCCGGCCCTTCTTCTGCTGGTTGAAAGATGATTTTGACGGTGCCTGCGAAACAATCACGGTTTTGCGCTAGGTAAAAAGCAGTTCCCAGGGCGATCGCCACGTGTCCATCATGGCCGCAGGCGTGCATCCGCCCGTCATTTTGAGAGCAGTAGGGCACCTCGTTCAGCTCTTGAATGGGCAGCGCATCCATATCGGCACGAATAGCTAGGACTGGGCCGGGGCGATCGCTGGTGATCGTAGCGACGATGCCGGTTTCCGCTACGCCAGTTTGATGTTCAATGCCCCATTCTGTCAGCTTTTTGGTAATCAGTTGAGCCGTTTGATGCTCTTGAAATCCCAGTTCAGGATATTGGTGTAGCCGTCTTCGCCAAGCCACTAGCTGGGGCTGGAGGGAGCGAATTTGTAAACGAATGCTAGCTAAGTCGGCGCTGGTAGACGGGATTGTGGAAATCATTGGGTTAACAAATCAAGTCTATGAATGAGAAATTTGCTAAATAGTGCTCAAGCTTAAAGCTAAGCAGCGATCGTCGGTATGTCCTAGCAGGCAAAACGCTCCTAAGCACTAGCTTCTTATTTGCAAGACAAGGGAAACAGAACCTAAGGGATGAAACTTTAGCTGGCTTCGGGAGTTCGTCAGCCTGTCGCCATTTGAGGACATTTCAGTATTTTCAATGACTCTACTGAAAATCCGGACCCTTTCATTACATTATGGCGATAAGTTTTTTGATCGGTTGTGATCTCAGCCCTTTTGCCGCAAAAGATTACACAAGTATGACTAGCGTTAAGCTATCGCTGGCAGCAAGCCGTCTAGTATGAGCTGAGAGGCGGCTTTAGATAAGCTGGGGAGATCAGTCGTCTCGGCAAGATGGGGTATAACCCCTAGTATCGGCGTTTGAGTCAGCGATTCAATCAGGGTTTGTGGGGCCCAGTCAGCAATTTCTGCAGGCGATCGCGGTTGGGCGCAGTTGAGAATGATGCCCTTGAGCGCGATCTGATGCTGCCGGGCCAAAGCCACGTTAGCGACCGCCTGGGCGATCGCCCCCAAGCGCACGGGTACGACCAACACCGTCGGCAGCCGCCACTGAGCTGCTAGATCTGCGACTATTAGCTCCTCGGTGACGGGGGAACCTAGCCCGCCCAAGGCTTCTACCAGAACCCAATCGCGCGATCGCTCTAACTCCCTTAGGGTCTGCCAAACTGGCTTGAGGTCAACCCGACTGCCTTCGCGTTCAGCCGCCAGCGGGGGGGCCAATGGAGCAGAGAAATAGGCTGGATTAATTTGCTCTAGGGTCTGATCTAGCTGAAAAAGCTGCTGATAGAGCTCGCGATCGCCTTGGCCTGACTGGACAGGTTTGAGTAAACCGAGGGAACGAGAACCATAATTCTGTTGCCAGTAAGCTGCTAAGGCTGTCGTGACAACAGTTTTACCCGCATCGGTATCGGTTCCAGCAATGAGCAAGGCATTCAACATCTCAATCTAGCGGCGCAAATTATTGGTAAGAGCAAAGACTGGCGCTATGGCACCGTTAAATTTAGTTAGTCACCTGTAGATCTAAGGTAAACTCAGCCGGGGCCGCCGATACCACATCAACAAAGTAATCGCCGCCGACAGGCAATTCTTCGCTCCAGGACAGCAAACCAGACCCATTCTCAATGATGTCGCCGCTGGGCAGGCGAATGTTCAACGTTGCCGGGCCGCTGGCGTTGACCAACTTGGCCGATAGGACCTGCCCCTGCTGGGCATTGACAATGTAGCGACGAACGCGGCCCTGACCGACATCATTGGCGACCCGGACGCCCGTTTCTCCAGTCGGAAACTGAACGCGCTGCTGCAGAATCTCCGGCTGGGTTGCTGGCTCCTCCGGCTCCGGCTCCGGTTCGGGTTCCGGCTCTGGTTCCGGTTCTGGCTCTGGTTCATCCACTGCCAGACTCACCGCTAGCCGATAGTCGCTTTCATCAAGTCCCTGTATCGTACGCAACTGAATCGTATATTCGCCGTTGAACTGCAATTCCCCCTGCCAGCTCAAGGTTCGTCTCGCAGCCGCCTCTACGGGCTGCTGATTGGGCGCTAAGACACTGAGTAATACCCCTTCCCCCTCTAAAGTGGCAGTCAAAGACTGGCCCCGTTCTGCCTGAAAGCGATAGTTAACCGTTTCACCAGCGCGCAGACTCCCTTCAACCGTTTGGCTCTCACCGGCAGACAGACTGAACGCTTGACTGTATTCTACGGGGCGATTGGGTGCTGGTTCCGTGGGTTCGGTCGGAGTCGGATTAAGCGTAATATCTGGGCTTTCTACGGCAGGCGGGGCCGCTGTATCATCGCTGTTGATAGCCTGAACGACAGCCCAGCCGCCAAGCGCTGCTGCCAGGGCTAAACCTAAGCCGATGGCGCTGACAGCCCAAGGATTTTCCCACAGTGAATCTGATTCTGATGTTGATGGGGCCGACTGGGTAGTGGGGCGGGCGGGCGAGGTACGGGCAGCAGTGTGAGCCTGGGTTGCCTGGTAGCGTGGACTGACGGCAACCGTTTTCATTCGGGAAACTTCAGGGGCAGAGGGTGGCGGCTGGCTGGCCGGACGGGTTGCCGTCGTAACCGATTCTCCCAGCGCCTGTGCCATCTCGTTGACAGACTGATAGCGATCGCCCGGACGATAGCTGAGGGCGCGATTGAGTACCTGCGCCAGTCCTGGGCTGACTGTGACATACTGGGGCCAAACCCAGGTTAAGTTCACATCGTCAAACAGCATTTGGGGTTCTTTGCCAGTCAGCAGCACAATTGCCGTGACCGCCAGCGAGTAAAGGTCGCTGCTGGGATAGGCTCGCCCGGTTTGCATCTGCTCGCTGGGGGCATAGCCTCGCTTACCCACCGTCGTAGCCTGACTCACGACTTCGGGCACCTGGATCCGCGTCACGACTTCTTTAACGACGCCAAAGTCAATCAGGACAGGCAGGCGATCGCTGTTGCGCAGAATAATATTGTCAGGGCTGATATCCCGGTGAATAATGCCCTGGGCATGAATATGAGCCAGCACTGGCAGCATCTGATGCAAGAACTGCCGCACCTCAGCCTCTGAAAAGGACTGCTGCTGTAGCCGTCGCTGGTCTAGGAGTTCGCGGTAGGTCATTCCTTCCACATAGTCCTGTACCAGAAATAAGCGCTGATCCTGCTCAAAAATGGCGCGAAACTGGGGAATTTGAGGATGCTGAATCTTGTAGAGAATCTGAGCTTCCCGCTGAAAGAGCTGGGTTGCTTTTTCAGAAAAATGATCTTCTCCCTGCAGCGGCATAAACTCTTTTAAGACGCATCGCTCATTAAAGCGTCCCTGATCTTCAGCTAGATAAGTGCGACCAAAGCCACCTTGCCCTAGCATGTGGGCAACTCGGTAACGGTTTTGCAGAACAGTGGCGGCAGGGATAGGAGATTGCATAGTGAGATAGGGTCTAGCCTCAAAACCAGCCGCACGTCTAGCATGGCCGCTGAGGTGATAGCTTTCTCAGTTTACTGCAAGTTTTCAAAGATGATGGAGGCGCCGTACTCGCTGTAGCTCAGAGACAGAAAGGTACCCTCAGCGGCCTTTGGGTTCTTAGCTGAGCGAGAAACCGCTACGAGCATGGACAGTTGCCAAGACGGGCGATCGCCCGCCTCAGCGCTGTAAATTGTCGGCATTGGCCAGGGTGGCCTGGACCTGCTGCGTTAAAAGCTGGGTGGCAGCGGTGCTCGCTAGGGGAGGAGAAAACAAGTAGCCCTGACCATACTGACAGCCCGCTTGCGCTAGGACGCCGTGCTGATATTCTGTTTCAATCCCTTCCGCCACAATTTCCATGTTTAGCTTATGGCCTAGAGCGATGATGGTATGCGTAATTTCCTGTTTTTGAGCGCTTTGCTCTATTTGCTCAACAAAGGACTTATCAATTTTGAGAATATCTGCCGGAAATCTATAGAGCTGGCTCAAGGATGAGTATCCTGTGCCAAAGTCATCGATGCTGAGCTGTAGACCGAGACTTTTGAGCTGCGACATTAACGTAGTCGCCGTTTGATCATCTGCCATCATCATGCTTTCAGTAATTTCCAGCCGCAGCCGCTGTCCAGCCACACCGGCTGCCTGTAAGCTAGCGCAAATTTGACTGGCCAAGTCTGGCTGACGCAGTTGCCGTCTGGAGAGATTGACGCTGAGCTTCAAGGCCAAGTTGGGAAATTGCTGCTGCCAGTCCCGTAGCTGATAGCAGGCAGCCTGAAAAATCCACTGGCCCAAAGGCACGATCAGGTCGGTTTCTTCAGCAATGGGAATAAAGTCGCTGGGCATGACAAAGCTGCCATCGGCTCGCTGCCATCGGACTAGGGCTTCAAATCCAACAATTTTTCTAGTCTTGAGACAGACAATGGGCTGATAGTAGACCAGGAATTCCTTAGCCCCTAGAGCTTGGCGTAAATCACTTTCTAGCTGCAGGCGGCTCAGGGCTGCAGTTGACATGCCTGTGGCAAAAACCTGGCAGTGAAAAGTGTTCAGCGCTTTGGCCTGATACATGGCTGTGTGGGCATCGCGTAGCAAATCTTCAGGGCTATGCCGGTTATCTTTCTGAGCGATCGCCAGCCCCACGCTAGCACTGAGAAAGAGAGATTGCTGCTGCAGGCAAAAGGGATCTGAGAGATGCTGCTGGAGCTGATTGAGAATGGCTTCAACCGTTTTGAGCGAGCTGTTTTGAAACAAAATGGCAAACTCATCGCCGCCAATACGAGCGAGCTGCGTATCAGCGGGTAAGACCTGTTGCAGTCGCTGAACTAGTTTGAGCAATACCTGATCGCCCACACGATAACCCAGACTCTGATTGATAAATTTAAAGCGGTTGATGTTCAAAAAAGCAATCATCAATGTAGGCGTGGATGAGCCTACGCGCTTGGCCTGCAAGGCATTTTGCACCTGATGAATGAACACGTCTCTGCCAGGAAGCTGTGTCAGTCGATCGTGGGTACTGCGATAGAGCTTTTTTTGAATCATCACTAGGCTGCCAGCGGCGATCGCGGCTAGAGTAGGCTCTGCCATTGGCAGCCAGATCTGATATGACAGGCTCAGCCAGCCAATGCCCCATAGGCTAATGAACAAGCCGCCAAAGGTCAGCCCTACCAGCCAAGGACGTTCAGCCAGCCAGCCAATAATGCCTGCTAGCAAGGCCCATCCCCCCAGCCATAGACTCTCGCTCCAGGTAGGCAGGAAACGGTACAGAGCTGTTTCTTGTAGCAGTACATCCAGCAGCTGGCTGACAATCTGAGCGTGAATAACAACCCCTGATAGCTTGAGTTTAGAACTTTGCTGGGTGCCGTAGGGTGTCCAGAACTGATCCTTGAGGCTAGGAGCAGTTGAGCCAATTAAAACCGCTTTGTGGCGAATCCAGTTGGGCGGTACGCGATCGCTGAGGATTTGTTCAATACTGACCTGTCGGGCGGGCGCTGTTTTTGAGCGATAGCGCAGTAAAATCTGATAGCCGCGAGCATCTACTGTTTGATAGCCGCCGGATTCTCTAGATAAAGCAGGCAGCATGACGCGATTAATGAGCAGCCCAGATTCATAAGTTTGCAGAACTGGCTGGGGAGAAACATACTGCATCGCAACCCGCAGGCCGAAAGCATAGTATGGGTTTTGAGGATGGCTGACATACAGTAAGCTGCGACGCACGATGCCGTCTGGGTCTAAAACTAAATCGTTAAATCCCACCTGCTGCCAGGGCATAGTCTCAGGCGGTGGAATGCTCTCTGAGGCCGTACCCACATTGGTAATCGCAACCAGATTGGGAGCGGCTAGCTGCTTCAGTAAGTCTTGACGTCCCGGTGGATGCGGCGTACTGCGATAGAGATCTAGGCCAATAACCTGGGGCTGATGCTGCTGTAGCTTTTGCAGCAGTTCAGCCACAAGGCGATCGGAAAGCGGCCAGCCATAGCGGCGAATATCTTTTTCCGTCAGGGCGACAATCAGGATGCGATCGTCAGGCTTGGCTTCTAGCTG
>JAAHIC010000016.1 GCA_010671965.1 Leptolyngbya sp. SIO4C5 | reverse complement strand
GGTCTCAGGCTAGAGGAAACCCTGCAGCGCGTCATGCATGGTTTCCTCTAGCCTGAGACCACTCTGGTTGAGGGACTGGGTCGCTTTTACTAAGGCCGCAGCGGCCTGCTGCTGTCGAGCAGCGGCGCGAAACTGCTGCGAGCTTTCCAGAATTAGGCGAATGATGTTGCCAAATTCGCTCAAGAGCCGCTCGTCTGAGGGGGTAAATCCCTGCGGATCAAGCCGCTCAACTAGACTGTCGCAGTGGCTATCGGGGAGCAGCTTATTCAGCAGCTGGACAACCGCTAAAAACTTACCCCGCTTGTCAAACAGCGGGACCGCCAGAATGGAATGGGTGCGATAGCCGGTTTGCTGCTCTAGCTGTTTGGCTTCCTGCGATCGCGGATCGTTGTAAAAATCGAAGGGGATATTGATTGGCTGCTGCTGCTGAGCCACAAGTCCGGCAATGCCCTGCCCTAGCGGCAGACGAATTTCTATCGGCCTGCCTGTATCCGGCTCAGCGACAATCGACCACAGCTCCTGATTGGCTTCGTCCAATAAAAAAATAGAGGTGCGATCGGCATTCAGCAGTTCGGCAATCTTGAAAGCGATCGCCTCCATCATGATGTGCAAAATATGCTCAAAGCCCTGATCGTTGAGCATTTGCAACGACTGGCTGACGATAGACAGCTCGCGCTCTAGCTGGCTGCTGACCTGCTTAAAAGACTGCTGAGTCAGCGGCATCAACAAGTCCCGGAAATTACTGAGAAAATCTGAGGACTGGTTGTTAATAGTCGGAGAGGGTGCAGAAATGTTAGCCAAGTCTCGATTTAGCGTGACGAAGTGAAACCAGTTGGAGGAGAGAGCAGAACTAAGCTGTAGAGCAAGCGACATCGAAAGATTCCCCTTAGAAAAGTAGCTGAGCCACTACTCATGTAGATGCCTATTTTGTAAATTCTAGGCGAAGCCAATTCAAATGAAATCTTGGAAAATACGCAACTTCGGCAAATGTTATCCGTCAAATGAAAGTTGACATCTCTAGAAATCAGAAAGACTAGAGCGTTCTCACTTTTTTAACGAGGGAATATCAGTATTTTTGCGGCGATTGTCTGGCTGAGTGTGAAATTTCTGTTTGTGACTAAGTAGGGAAAAAAGCAGTTTTCTAAGCCAAGATAGACAGTAGGAGAGGAACAGGTAGCGCTTCATTATGCCTGTGTAATCCTCTATGGCTGATATCAATTTTTCCTTTTCCAGTGATAAAACAGCGGCGAGCCAGAAAAGTCTCAAGCGCTTAAAAACTTCGCTGCTGCGAATTTGGCGACGGGCCAAAGGATTTTTGAGTACGCAGCAGCTACCCCACGTGGCAAGCAAAGCCTGTTCGGCCTATCTCACTGATGCCGACCAGCAGCAGCAGGCCCACTGCCGTCGCCTTTTACAGACCCGGCTAGAGCTAAATCCCACCCAGCTACAGCGATTTTTCCAAACCCCTATGGGCGATCGCCTGCTGGCCTGGTTGGGTCGCCTCTTTCACCTCACCAGCGATCGCCCCCCACCGAACAATCTGCAAGATCTGCTGCTGCAAATGGCCTCTGATCCAGAGGGGCTTTCTATCCTCAGTTTTTGGCGGCGCTTTCCCAATCAGCTACAGCCCAACCTAGACCAGCTATTGCTGACCGCTAAACAAGTAGAAATGCTGATTCAAGAGACTCAGGCAACCGTTGCAGCTATTCAAGAGCTCGCCCAGGTCGAAGTCGAGCGGCAGCCGGTTACTGACTTTGCAGAACTGCCTGATTTGCGTCAGCCCGGTAGCTTTGCCGTGCTGCAGCAGCAGCTAACTTTCGAGGCTGCTGGCGATCGCTTGCCGGGACACCGCTATCAGCGTCATCTTGCCGTTGAAATTTACCGGCCCCAGCCTTGGCCTGAGGGGCCAGTCATGGTTGTGGTGCAGTCTCACGGATTGGCCTCTAACTCAACGGATATAGCCCAATGCGCTATCTACCTGGCCTCTCACGGCTATTTTGTCGCAACGCCGCAGCATCCAGGCAGCGATATGGAGCAGGTCCGCCAGATGCTAGCGGGACAGCATCCGGAGGTGTTTCAGCTCACCGAGTTTATCAACCGTCCCCTGGACATTAGCTACCTGCTCGATCAGCTGACACAGCGCAATGCTAGCGACTTTGAGGGTAGGCTGAATTTGCAGTCGGTGGGCATGATTGGCTATTCCTTTGGGGCTTACACCGCGCTGGCCCTGGCAGGAGCTGAGATTCACTTTGAAAGGCTAGAAATGGCCTGTGGCTCTGATCAACTCAATCCCAACCTGTCCTTACTGCTTCAGTGCCGGGCACTGGAATTGCCCCGTCACGTTTATAGCCTGTGCGATCCCCGGATCCAGGCTGTGCTTTCAGTGGACTCTGTAGGCAGCGAAATCTTTGGAGCCGACGGCATCGGCAAAATTCGAGTTCCCCTGATGCTGCTAGCCGGTAGCTATGACACGGCCGCGCCGTTAGTGTTCGAGCAAGTGCGTCTGTTTCACTGGCTTAAAACCGCCCAGCCTTACCTAGCTTTAATTCAGGGTAAATCTCATATTCGTGATTGGCAGCGGCTGGTGCGTAGCCTGAACTTAGAAGTCAAGCTCATCCCCGATCCCACACCAGAGCAGCAGACACCTCTGTTTGAGCAATACATTCAAATCCTAAGCCATGCTTTTTTTCAGGCACATCTGGCAGCTCGGCCCAATCCGGCTTATCTAAATGCAGCCTATGCCCGCTTTCTCAGCCAGCCGCCCTTTGACCTGTGGCTCATCAGTCAGGCGTCGCAACAGTCTCTCTCAGAACGCTTACAGGCTCTCGATTTTGGCTTAGTCCGTACCCTGCTACCTAATTCAGTCGCTCAAGATCTGTCCCAGGAACAGGCCCTTTAACCATCACCGATATACCGATCCCGACAGGAGGCGAATGCTGACGCCGTTGTGACAAATAGGGCTGGCTAAGCCCATCAATATGGCAAAACTGATTATTGATTGGCTACGATTTTTACGGATCGTAACAACTGAAAGCGACAATATTTCGATTTGTTTATTTCATTTTTTTGCAAAAAATATGGTTTCATAGCCAGTCTAAAAAACAAACAGTTATACTAAATTCAAATCAATTAATTATTAATGATTGATTTTAAGAGTCGCTGCATTGCTTAAGTTGTCAAAAATACTTTTTCAGGTTCAGCTCAGCTAAAATTAAATCTTAAACAGCAGGCTTTAGCGCCTTCAAACAAATCTTAATTTTTGCCAAATCTACTGCCTGTAAGCTGCTCAAACTTGAAAGTATTGATTGAACAGCCTTAGCTACAGATGACTCGAAGTTGTTCAGGTAGCTACGTACGACCCAGTTCTTCAGTCAATACCGCTTTTATCCCAACATATTTATGCGGTGTTTAAGTTTGCCAGCAGACTGTCCTTAAGCTTAGCTATTTGATATTTTTTGGCCGTAATAGAGCCAGCTAAGTCAATATTAGCGCTGCTTTACTTTCTCCTCTCCTCTCTTTATCAAGTTCGGGCAAGCTGCTGATTTTCCTTGATTGACAGCAGGCTTCGGCCTGAAGGGTGTAACGTCTCATTCATCGAAGTCGTCAAGAGCTAAACTCTCTTGCTAAAGCAATGACCGCCTGTACTATCTATCGGGCACCTCCTAACGCCGGCAGCTTAGTTCTAGAGCAAACTTTACCCGTGCTTTTAGATCAAGCTTGCGATCGCTATCCTAATGAACTTGCCTTCAACCATTGGCAAAATCGCCGCTGGCAACCACTATCCAACCGGACCTTTCGGAGGACTGCGGAAGAATTAGGTCTGGGCCTGCTGGGTTTGGGCCTGCGGCAGGGCGATCGCGTGGCGCTGATTATGCACAGCGATGTGGACTTTTGCCTAGCAGATATGGGCTGTCTGCTGGCCGGATTGATCAATGTGCCGATTGACCTCACCCAAACCATCGAAAACATCATTTACAGTCTGCGTCACGCTGCCGTGCAGGCGCTGATCGTTTCTAATCCAGATCTCTTAGAACAGATCGCTGCCTATCTCGATCAGGTGCCCACCCTGCAGCAAGTCATCGTCTCCGCTGGACTGCCAACCCTTTCAGCCACTGTCGCGGTTGAGGGCTTGGCCCCAGGGCAACCCTCGCCCCCCCCGGAAGAATGTTTGCAGTACCCTCAATTCCTACATGAACCGCCCATACACCCAGGGCTAGCAGCCCTGCCACCGACAGTGCAGTTATTGGCGCTCGAACAGGTGCGATCGCAAGGACAAGCCAACTGGTCCCCAGAGCGCATTGCCCAACTCAAAGCCGCGATCGCCCCTACCGACCTGGCTACGATTCTCTATATCGCCAGCGATAGCCACCGCCCCAAAGGGGTCATGCTGACCCACGAAAGCATCGCCGCCGACGTCATTGCCGCCTTCAGCAGCTATCCCAACTTAGGCCACGGCCCTGAAGAAGTCGCCCTAATTTTTCTGCCGCTGACTCACATCTTCGCGCGGGTCTTTCTCTATGGGCATCTAGCCTACGGGCACAGCATCTATTTTTCTAACCCCAACCACGTAGTCAAGCACCTGCGCACTCTCCAGCCCACCTTCATGATTACGGTGCCGCGCCTAATTGAAAAGGTATACGAGCGCATCTGCGATCGCGCTCAGCGCCTTGGCAATTTCGATCGGGCCGTCTTTACCTGGGCGCTGAAGCTAGCCCAGCGCTACGAGATTGGCAAAGCCCCTTCTAGGCTCTACGCCCTGCAGCTGAAGCTAGCCGATCGCCTCGTGTTTGCCAAATGGCGAGCTGCTTTTGGCAATCGCCTCAAGGCTTTGGTCAGCGGCGGCGCTGCCCTCAAAGCTGAGCTTGCCAACGTTTTTTCTGCCGCAGGCATCCCTGTCTTGCAGGGCTACGGCCTGACAGAAACCAGCGCTGTCCTCTGCTATAACCGGGGCCAATATAACCGGGCGGGCA
Organism: Leptolyngbya sp. SIO4C5; assembly: GCA_010671965.1. GTDB lineage: Bacteria > Cyanobacteriota > Cyanobacteriia > Phormidesmidales > Phormidesmidaceae > Sphaerothrix > Sphaerothrix gracilis. Next base: position 13,584 of record JAAHIC010000016.1, on the reverse strand, counting down.
CCGTGGGCGTACCGATTGCCGGGGTTGAGATTGGTATTGCTGAAGACAGTGAAATTCTAGTGCGATCGCCTTTTGTGATGCAGGGCTACTACCGCGATCCGGTTGCGACCCGGCAAGTTCTTAAACACGGCTGGTTCCACACGGGCGACCTAGGCGAAATCACGCCGGATGGCTTTCTGAAAATCATCGGCGTCAAAAAGCCGCTGTTCAAACTGTCAACCGGAAAATATGTCTCGTCCTTACCGCTGGAGCAAGAGTTAGGGCGATTGCCTTTAGTAGACTATGCGATCGCTGTCGGCGCGAACCGCAAGTTTTGCAGCATGTTGATTTTTCCCAATCTGACGGCGCTGCACCAGGAAGCAGAGGCGATGGCGCTGCCCTTACAAAGCGACTCTCTTCTACAGCACCCCTGCATTACGGCTCGCTATCAAACTCTGATTGATGCGGCTAACTGCCACCTACCCTACTGGTCTACAGTGCGTAAGTTTGCTTTGGTCAATGCGGTGCTGACGGTGGAGAACGGGTTGCTGCAGGCGGACGGCAGTGTGGATCGGGTGGCGGTGCTGCGGGCCTTTGTGGGGGTGGTTGAGGAGATGTATGGAGAGGCAGAAACGCGGGGAGGCGGAGATGGGGAGGTTTTGCAGGGGTGCGCCATCGTGCCGGCGGCAACGTGTCCAGCATATGCTCAGTCGTTAACGCATTACTGATGGCGCTAGGAGCTGGGGCCGTTGGGGCAGGTATCGGCCGTTGGGGCAGGTTTTGTAGATAATTTCTTATTTCTTGTGCAGGGTGATTAGCTAAACCAACCTCTACGGATTCGCAATTTTGATTATCGCTTGTTCCCCTCTCCCCTACCTTCTCCATCTCCCCTACCTTCTCCATCTCCCTCACCTCCTCTCTCCCTGCATCTCCGCGCCCCCGTCCTCCCTACTCTCTACCAAAGGAACTCACCATGTTCAAACCATTCCGAACAGCCGCTGTCCTCGGTGCTGGCGTTATGGGTACGCAGATTGCGGCTCATCTGGCGAATGCTGGACTGACGGTACATCTGCTGGATCTGCCCGCCAAGACGGGCGATCGCAACGGCCTAGTGGAGGGTGCGTTTAAGAAGGCGCTGAAGCAGTCGCCGCCGATTTTCTACACCTCTAAAACGGCAGAGCGAGTCATCCTGGGCAACTATGAAGACCATTTTGATCGCCTGGCCGATGTGGACTGGGTGATTGAGGCGGTGATTGAAAACCTGGCTGTTAAGCATGAGCTGATGGCGCGGGTGGAAAAAACGGTGCGCCTAGACGCGGTGATTTCTAGTAACACCAGCGGTCTGTCGATTCAGGCGATCGCCCAGGGACGTTCTAAATCTTTCCGCCAGCGCTTTTTAGGTACCCATTTCTTCAATCCGCCCCGCTACCTGAAGCTGCTAGAACTCATCCCCACCGCTGAGACTGATCCGCAGGTACTGGCCCGGATGCAGCAGTTTGGCCGGATGCAGTTGGGCAAGGGGATTGTGATTGCCAAGGATACGCCCAACTTCATTGCCAACCGCATCGGCATTTTTGTGACCCTGCTGGGGCTGAAGGCATTCACCGAACAGGGCTACACAATTGAGGAAATTGATACCCTCTCTGGCACCCTAGTGGGACGGCCCAAGTCAGGCATTTTCCGCACGGCGGACCTGGTGGGCTTAGACACGCTGCTGTATGTGGCAGACAATCTCTATCCGGCCATTCCCCATGACGAACAGCAAGCTCTGTTCCAAGCGCCGCCGCTCATGCGCAAGCTGGTGGAAACGGGAACGCTGGGAGCGAAGTCGGGCCAAGGGTTCTACAAAAAAGTAGACGGCGAAATTCGCTCGCTCAATCCCCAAACTTTTACCTATGAGCCTGCTAAACCGCTGGATCTCGGCAACTTGGACAGGCTGAAAAAGCTGCCGCTGGCCGAGCGACTGCAGAAGCTGTATGGCGATCGCGGGCGAGCGGGCGACTTTTTCCGGAAGATGACGCTGGCAACCCTGGCCTACAGCGCCAACCGCATTCCTGAAATTGCCGACAGTCCGGCAGAAATTGACCGGGCACTGCGCTGGGGCTTTGGCTGGGAGCTGGGACCGTTTGAAATTTGGGATGTGCTGGGCTTTGAAACAGTGCTGAGCGATTTGCAAGAGGCGGGCTATGCAATACCCACCTGGCTGGAGCAAATGCAGGAGGTGAGCACCGCTGGCTTCTACCGCGATCGCAGCGTCTATATTCCCGGCGAGCAGTATGTTTCTCTAGAAATTCCGACTGATGAAATTCATCTCAATGACGGCTATCCCATCCTCTGGCGCAATCCGGAAGCGGTGCTGCTGGATTTAGGGGACGGCGTTGCTCTGTATGAATTTCGCTCTAAGGCCAATACCCTCAGCTCTAAAGTGATTGATGGCCTAGAGGAAGTCTTGCACCTGCTGGAAACCCGCGACGACCTGCGCGGCCTGGTGATTGGCAACGAAGGGGCCAACTTCTGCGTCGGCATCAACCTGGCTGAAGTCGGCAAAATTGCCCAGTGGGAAAACCTCAATCCCTTCAACCGCCACCATAGCGGCATCGCGGCGCTGCTAGAAAAGTTTCAAACCCTGGTGCAGCGAATTCACTATTTCCATAAGCCGATTGTGGCCGCGATTCAGGGCCGCGTCCTCGGCGGGGGCTGCGAGCTGGCAATGGCCTGTCCCCATGTGGTGGCCGATGCCGAAACCTATATCGGCCTGGTGGAACTGGGGGTCGGACTGATTCCGGCTGGCGGCGGCCTGATGCGGCTGGCGCGGTGGGCGGCGAATCAGGCGATTAGCGATCGCCCTAGCGATATCCTCCCTTGGCTGAAGCAGGTATTTGAAACCATTGGCATGGCTAAGGTCGCCAATAGCGCCTATGAAGCGAAAGAGCTGGGCTTTCTGCTGCCTACCGCCAAAGTGGTGATTAATGGCGATCGCCGTCTCTATGTCGCCAAGCAGGAAGTGCTTTGCCTAGACGCCCTGGGCTATGCATCCCTCCCACAAAATCCAATACCGGTTCTAGGTCAGCCCGCCCGCGCCGTTTTAGACCACATGGCCTACGTCATGCACCAGGGCGGCTATATCAGCGACTACGATCGCGCCCTGGCGAATCGTCTCGCCTACGTCCTCACGGGCGGCGATCTCACCATCCCAGCTCAGGTAGACGATGCCTACCTACTTCGCCTAGAGCGCGACAACTTCCTGCCCCTGGTTGACGAACCTAAGACCAAAGAGCGGATTTTGCACATGTTGAAGACGAAGAAGCCGCTGAGAAATTAGGGCACTCGCCTCTCCCGTCAACTCACCCCAATGAAACCAATGAAAACCTACATCCTCAGCTCCGTCCGCACCGCCGTCGGTAAAGCCCCGCGCGGCACCCTGCGCCATACCCGACCCGATGACCTAGGGGCCGCCGTTGTCCGGGGCGTTTTGGAAAAAGTACCTGCCCTGGTTTCCCACCAAGTTGACGATTTGATTATGGGCTGCGCCATGCCGGAGGCGGAGCAAGGCTACAATCTAGGCCGCGTCATCGCTTTGCGGGCTGGACTGCCAGACTCGGTGGCAGGCTGTACGGTGAATCGGCTTTGTTCCTCCGGGCTGCAAACCATTGCGATGGCCACCCAGGCGATCGCCTTTGGTCAGTCAGACGCCATCATTGCCGGGGGGGCGGAGTCCATGAGCCTGATTCCGATGGGGGGACACCAGTTTGCCCCCAATCCGGAGCAGCTCAGCGAGTTCCCGGAAACCTACTTAACGATGGGCCTTACGGCTGAAAACGTGACCAAGCAGTACCAGATCTCCCGTGCCGATCAGGATGCCTTTGCCCTGAAATCCCATCAGAAAGCACTAGAGGCGATCGCGGCAGGCCGTTTCAAAGAGGAAATTATTCCGGTTACGGTGCACGAAACCCACTATATCGGCGGTCAGCCCCAGACACACGAACTGGTTTTTGACACCGACGAAGGCCCCCGCGCTGACACCAACCTGGAAGCGCTTGCCAAACTCAAGCCCGTCTTCCACGCTAAGGGCACCGTCACCGCCGGTAACTCTTCCCAAACATCAGACGGCGCTGCCGCTACGCTGATTGTCAGCGAAAAGCTGATGCACGAACTAGACCTTAACCCCCTGGCTCGTCTGCTGGGCTTCTCCGTAGCAGGTGTGCCCCCCGCCATTATGGGCATCGGCCCCATCGCCGCCGTGCCTAAGGTACTCAAGCAGGTGGGCCTCGACCTCAAAGACATTGGCCTGATTGAGCTAAACGAAGCCTTCGCCGCCCAGTCCCTCGCCGTCATCCGCGAACTCGGCCTCAATCCAGACATTCTCAACGTCAACGGCGGCGCGATCGCCCTCGGCCATCCCCTCGGCTGCAGCGGCGCGAAGCTGACGGCCACGCTACTGCACGAAATGCAGCGACGCGGTGTGCGCTATGGGCTGGTGACGATGTGCGTCGGCGGCGGTATGGGCGCGGCGGGGGTGTTTGAGAATTTGCTGCTGTGATGGGGGAGGTAAGGGAGATGAAGAGGTGAGGGGGATGGGGGAGGTGAGGGAGATGAAGAGGTGAGGGAGATGAAGAGGTGAGGGGGATGGGGAAGGTGAGGGGGATAGGGAAGGATTAGAGGGTTGTCCAGGTTTGGGAGTTGTTAATTAGTTTGACGAGGCCGCTGAGTATCTGGTTATAGGCTGCATATAGCTTTTGAGCTTGAGTGCGTTCTAAATATTGGCATTTGACTGAGAACTTGAGCCATACCTGAGTTTCAGCTGCTTCTGCCTCACAGTCGCTTAGTTTAGCGATAAAGGCTGCCTGATATCGCCGCTTTCGCCAAGCTTCCGCTAGATTTGCACAAACCGACCGAGATGAACGCCGCATCTGATCAGTCAAAGCATATCTTTCTTCTACCGGAAACCGCTTTGTCAACTCAAAGATAGTCATCGCCGCATCAAAAGCCATCTGATAAATCACCAGATCCTCGTGGCTTTTAACCAACCCCCTCTTCGCTTCAAAACCCTCTACTCTCCCCATCTTCTTCATCTCATCACCATTTCTGCCTTTCCCCTTCACATCCTCCCCACCTTTCTCATCTCCTCCAACTTCCCCACCCTCCCATCTTGCCCACACCTCTGCTTACCCACCCAAACCCATGACCTACCTCATCCTCCCCATCTCCCTCATCCTCCTCATCCCCTTCCTGCGACGTCTCCTCATCACAGCCCCTATTGTTCAACTAATTACTCGGCTAAAGCTATTGCCTAAGATTTCCGACACAGAGCGAGCGGCGATCGAAGCGGGGAATGTCTGGGTCGAGGGTGAATTCTTCACGGGTAAACCGAATTTTCAGCGCTTACTGCGCCAGCCCTATCCACAGGTGACGCCAGAAATTCAGGCATTTCTCGATGGCCCGGTAGAAAAGGTCTGCCAGATGGCGACGGACTGGGAGATCTATCAGCGCAAAGACCTGCCGCCGGAGGCGTGGGACTACCTGAAGCAGGAACGCTTTTTCGGCATGATGATTCCCCAGGAATATGGCGGACTGGGCTTTTCTAACCTGGCCTATAGCGCCGTGATGGTGAGATTGTCCTCCCGCTCGTTTACCCACGTGGCCACAGTGGGGGTGGCCAACTCTCTCGGCCCGGCAAAGCTGCTGCTGCGCTACGGCACGCCAGAGCAAAAAGCTCACTACCTGCCGCGACTGGCGCGGGGTGAGGAGATTCCCTGTTTTGCCCTAACGGAACCCAATGCCGGATCGGATGCGGCTAGCCTGATTTCTCATGGGGAAGTGTTCCGGGGCGAGGATGGCCAGCTCTACCTGCGGCTGAACTGGAAGAAGCGCTATATCACCCTGGGGGCGATCGCCACTCTCCTGGGCCTTGCCTTCCGCCTGCGCGATCCGCACAATTTGCTGGGCCAGGGTAAGGAGCCGGGAATTACCTGCGCTCTCGTACCCACGGACACGCCGGGGGTCGTGATTAATCAGCGCCACGACCCGATGGGGGTACCGTTCTACAACTCACCCACCGAAGGTCATGACGTGGTGCTACCCGTAGAGCAGATCATCGGCGGCGTGGAGCAGGCCGGGCAGGGCTGGAAGATGCTAATGCAGACCTTAGCAGCGGGCCGGGGGATTAGCTTCCCGGCGAGCTGTACGGGAGTGTCGAAGCTGGTGGCGCGGGTGGCAGGCGATCACAGCGTGGTGCGTAAGCAGTTTGGCTTGTCTATTGGCCGATTTGAAGGGGTGGAGGAACCCCTGGCCCGGATTGCCGGACTGACCTATGTGATGGATGCGGCCCGGCTCTATACCTGTGGCGCGGTGGACAGGGGCGAGCAGCCTGCTGTGGTTTCCGCGATCGCCAAGTACCACAGCACTGAACTGGCCCGCCAAATCGTCAATGACGGCATGGATATTTTGGGCGGCAACGGCATCTGTCGGGGGCCGCGTAATCTGCTGGCCAATGTCTATACGGCCATTCCCATTGCCATCACGGTGGAGGGAGCTAATATTCTTACTCGGACGCTGATGATCTTTGGGCAGGGGGCGATTCGCTGCCATCCCTATGTCTACCGAGAAATTCAGGCCCTGAGCGAGCGGAATGTAGTTGCGTTTGACCGAGCCTTTTGGCCCCATTTGGGTTCGATTTTTGGCAATGCTATGCGGGCGAGCTGGCTCAGTCTAACGCGGGGCTGGGGGGCGCGATCGCCCGTATCTGGCTCCACAGCTCGGTACTACCGGCGACTGAGCTGGGCTTCCGCCACGTTTGCGCTGCTGACCGATTTAGCCCTAATTGCCTATGGCGGTTCCCTCAAGCGGCAAGAAAAACTCACGGGCCGCTTTGCCGATGTGCTCTCCTGGCTGTATCTGAGCAGTGCTACCCTCTGGCGATTTGAAGCCGAAGGTGCCCTGGCAGAAGATTTACCGCTAGTACACTGGTCACTGCAATACGGGCTAGCCCAGATTCAGCAGGCCCTAGACGGCATCTACCGTCACCTGTCCGTGCCCGGTCTGAGCTGGCTGCTGCGCGGCCCGGTGCTGAGCTGGCACCGCCTCAACCCAATGGGCACATTGCCCCCAGACAAGCTTGGCCATCAGGTAGCTCAGCTTGTCCAAACCGGAGGAACACCGCGCGATCGCCTCACAGCCGGTATCCACATTCCTCAGGATGAGCACCAGGCTCTGGGTCGCCTAGAGCGGGCCTTTACCTTGGTGCAGCAGGCGGCTCCGATTGTGAGAAAAATTAAAGCGGCTAGCCGGGCCGGTCAGCTCCCCCCGGCTAAAGCTGATGAGCTGCTGACGCTGGCTTATGAAGCGGGGCTAATCAGCGAAGCGGAGGTAAACCAGGTGTGCGAAGCGGAGTTTGCTCGCAACGAGGCGATTCAGGTGGATGCCTTTAGCTTTGAGGCGTATCAGCAGGGGGGAAGCCGCTTGCTGGAGGAAGCGGCTTAGGGGGATAGTTTCTAACGGCGCTTTAAACCGCGATAGCAAGGTTTCCCTTGAACTTTACATCCCTTGGTATAAAGCTTAACTGGTGAGATTCTCACTGATGATAAGGCAACCGTAAGGGCAGGTTTAGCCAGTTACCTAAGTCAACGCGAAAAATTGGTCTACAAAATCTGCCCCAACCTCCGGTACCCGCCCCAATAGTACCTACCTCCAACCGCCTACAGCAGCCCTCGGTAGTGAATGAACATCAAAATCACTGCCCACGACCCCAGCGCCACCTTAACTGCCACCAGAATATTAAGCAACGGAATCACCCCACCGCTGAGCAACGCCCCCAGTTCACCCTGAGGCAGCTCCAAGCCCGCCAGCGTCAGCGCCGCCAACACCAGAAAAACCAGCACCGACACCTTCTCCCACCGCGAAGCGTGCCAGCGCTGATAGATTCCCTGCATCCACTCTGAAGACGACGTAATCGCCACCAGGCCGATCGCTGTTCCTCCCGCCACCCCCGCCGCAAAGCCCCCGCCAGGACTGAGATGACCGCGAATTGCTAGTTCAATGCTGACCAAAGAGGCGATCGTTGCCCCCAGCCGCGCCAGGACAATCGAAGGATGATCGCTGAACTGGTGAATGATGGCAGAGGGCTTTTCATCCGCGAGCAAAAACCGCACGCCCATCACCGCGATCGTAAACACCACCACTTCAAATAGGGTGTCGTACAGACGATTTCTAAAGATAATGCCGGATACAGCATTGGGTACGCCGCTTTCCTGCACGATTAGCTTAACGGCTGAGCTATCGGGTGCTGCCGCAATCAAATCAGGCATCACCAGCATTTTGAGATACAGGGCCATACCCGCGACAATATAAAGCCACTTCATCGCGCTTCCTCCTCCGCTTCAGCCGGATTGACATAGATTAGGCGGGTTGCCGTCACAGGTAGTTCGCCTTGTAAAATCTCGTAGAGGCGGGGAGTGCGAACGGCAGTTTGATAGGCAGTTTCTGCAGCGGTTTCAATCTGAGTGCAAACGGCGTGCACATCCTTATCTTTTAGCGCCTGCTGCAAGCTCTGCTGACTGTCATAGGGCACCAGTTCCAGCCGCATGTGGTACGGCTTCAGCCGCTCGCGCAGATAGTTGAGCAGGGTCTCAAAATCAGAGCTGCTCAACAGGGACGACCCAGAGATGTTCTGGTAGACACCCAGCCGCATCACTAGAGACGATCGCACCGCCACCGCGTACAGGGTGATGGCGAGCAGCGTCCCCACCAGTGCCTCCGTTAGGGCCACATCCGCCGCTCCCAGCACCGCATACACCAGGGCCGCGACCGCTCCGAGGATGCCGCGAATCACCAGGGCGTGATAGGGATTGACCTGGGTAATCAACATACAGGCCGTCAGCGGCAGCAGCGCCACGATGATATAGAGATAGCTATCGTCCATAGTTCCTCCCGTTGGCGCAGTAGGCCAGCACGTAGCCCAGCACCGTGTTCCAAATGGCAAGCGAGATTAGGGCTAGCAGCAGCAGGGGCCACTCGCGCGGAATTTTTAGCAGCAGCCCCAAGACAATGAGCATAGAGCCGAGGGTGTCGGCTACCGAGAGGCTGTGAAGCTTAAACAGGACGGAGCGATCGCCCAGGAGAGGCCAAGTGCCCCAAAGCCAAAACACCAGGCCAACGCCAATGCAGAAATAGCTGAGGGTGTTGATCATACTTCGTTCAACCGCTTAAGAATATGGGCCAGCAGCATCAGGGCCGCATTGCCTACGCTGAGAATAATCACGCCGACCACGCCAATCATCCAGTCATCGCGAAAGACAGAAACCACCAGAATCATGATTGAGGTTTTGGTGGCGATACTGGCGAAGGCCAGCATTTTTTGCCAAATATCGTTATCCCGCCAGGCTTCGTAAATTGGAATGAGCAAGGCCACGATCATCGCTAGCAAAATCAGATTCATCTTGACCTCCGACGCCGCTTCCGACGAATCCAGTGCACGGTGTACCAGCCGTCTTCCTGATACTGCAGGGCAATGGTTTTGGGGGTGAACGTAATTAAAAAGATGTCTAGAAAAATTAGCCCCGGTGTTCGCTGAGGTTTGACCCGCTCCACGGTGATTTCCTCGTGGCGGTGGGGACGCAGGATAATTTCTACCGCTTCTTTGTAGGCTTGGGGAATGGCGACAAGGGTTTCGCCCAGCGATCGCAGCCAGTCCTGTAGCCTACCTGGAGCCGTGTAGCCTCGCGGCAGCAGCAGCGCTACGCTCACCCCAATTAGAATATTGGCCCAGCTCAGATCGGCTGTGAGTAAAAACCAAATGGTCAGTCGTAAGATGAGATTTAAATAGCCAATCATGCCAGCACCATCCAAAACAGCAGCGCCGTTACCAGACTCATCACCCCAATTAGGTGATCAAACTGCTCCAGCAGTCGCGGCAGCTTGAGCGTCACCCGGCGGAAAACCAGCCAGTAGGCCAGCCAGCCTAGAGCAATCGTCACCAACGGCTTGACAATATTTGCCAGCGAATAGGCTTCGTAGTAGACAACGTTAGCTATCACCAGGCCGCCCAGCAGCAGCCCCACCGCTAGCCAAAATCCTGGTTTGGCCGCCTGGGCGGGCTTGGCCTCGTGGGGCAAAAAAATAAACTTGGCAAAGGAAATTGCCGTCCCCAACGCTGCTAAATTCATGCCAATTACCTGCCAGGGCAGCAAATTTTTCATCGTCAGCACCTTGGCTCCAAACCCAGACAGCAGGGGAAAGCCAGAGATAGAAAAGCTGGCGATCGCTAGGGCAATCCAAATGGGGGTATGAATCGGCTGGTGATGCAGCACCTTGAAGCTACGACTCGATAGATTGCCCGCCGTCAAAAATAGAGCCGCTTTCACGAGGCCGTGGGTGAGGGCATAGAACCCGCCCACCTCCGGCGCGGCTAGAATAAAGCCCAACTGGGAAATGGTGTGAAAGGCCAGCATGCGCTTGGTGTCTTTTTCAAACACGGCATAGCCTACGCCCAACAGCGCTGTGCCCGCGCCAAAGAGCCGTACCAGCGGATCAATCGACTCAAACATCAGGGCAAAGCGAGCTAGGGGGAATATCCCCGCCTTTACCACCACCCCTGAGAGCAAGGCCGAGACGGGAGACTCCGACTCAGAGTGAGTCAGCGGCAGCCACAGCCCAGAAACGAAAATGCCCCCTTTCGCCAGCAGCCCCAGGAAAATCAGGGCCACGGCTTCTACAGGCGCTTGGTCTAGTCCGGCAAAGGCAAAGGAGTTATTCGACTGATACACCAGCGCCGCCCCCACCAGATAGAACAGCATGGCCGTATTGCTGACAAACAAATAGCGCAGTCCCACCCAAACGGCGCGATCGCTGCGGGGATAAGCAATGAGCAAAAAGGCGGCGATGCTGATGACCTCTAGGGCCACATACAGGCTGATAAAGTCAGCGCAGATAAAGGTGGCATTGACGCTGCCGTGCAGAATAATCGCCTGCAGGTAGAAAAAGGCTGATTTGTCACTGCTCCAGCAGTAGAGCACCACGGCGGCGGTCACTAGGGCATTGGTCAAAATGAAAAAGCCGCTGAGTGAGTCAATCGCTAGGGTGACACCGAAGCTGTCTAAAAGCTGCAAAGTTAGGGGCGATCGCTGCCAGAAAATCTGTCCCGCATAGGCGGCTGAAATGACCGCCATGCTCAGAGCTAGCCCCCGCCCTAGTTGGGGCAGCAGGTAGATGCTAAAGCCAATCAAAAAGGGCAGCACTGCCCAGGCAATGGTGAAGGCGGTCATGGCGTATTGCTCTGCTCAATCTCGCGGGTTTCCAGGGTGGGATGGTTGTGGGCTAGCTTCATGACACCGACGAGCATCAGGGCTTGAATCGAAAAGCCGATGACAATGGCGGTCAAAATCACGGCTTGGGGCACCGGATCGGCATAGGCTACAACGGGCTTTTCGGTGACGATGGGCGTCACTATGCCACCTCGTGCCGCCACCAGCACGTAAAAGGCAATGACGCCGGTACTCATCACGTCCATAGCGATGATTTTCATCATCAGGTTTTGCTTGAAGATGATGCCGAAAAATCCACAGAGGACGGTGGCAAAGACGCAGGCTTCTAACATGACAGTACTCAAAAGCAGAAAAAGCGCGATCGCGTTTAATCTATCTTAATAGATAAAAGTAAATGATTATTTATTTAATCATAGTGTTTTAGCAATATTTAATTTGATTTGATTATGGCAGTGTTAGGCAAAGCTTAGCCAGACCCGCCGCCGCAATAGCAGGACTGGGCTGCAACTGTGGCGGCTGTAATGCCTATGAGTTGCTGGGCAGCGTCGTCATCTGCTGCACAATTTGCTGTAGCGGTGCGTAGTGGGCCCCTTTCCAGTAGACCTGCTGACAAGACTGACACTGGTAGAACTCATCGTAATACTGGCGGGTCAGGGGCGGCAGGCGATCGCTCACCTGCGCTTTTTCCACTGGCTGAAGCTGACCGTTACAGCGCAGGCAGCGCTCAAACGGGGCGATCGCGTCAAACAGGTCAAAGCGGCTAAGAATTTCGCTCACCTGCTCTAGCGGATCGTCATGGCGAACGCAGTAGCCGTGGGTTACTAAGCTGCGCTTGAGCAAGCCGCGATCGCGGGTCAGCAAAATACGCTGCTCATCGCTGGCAATCTGAGCCAGGGTGGCATCGTCGCAGTGATTGGCATAGCGAATATCAAAGCCCAGCAGGCGCAGGTAGGTAGCGAGCTTGCCCAAATGCACGTCTAGGACAAAGCGCGGTTCCGGCAGCGGCGCGGGCTGAACGCGGGAAACGCTGGAAATATCCAGGTGCTGGAAGCGGGGAAAAACGCTGATGCGATCGCCCGCCTGCACTAGGTAGCTAAAGTCTACAGAGCGATCGTTCACCAAAATTAGGTCAATTTCGGGATGGGGAACCCCTAAAGACTCAATCGTGTCTTTGACCGTTGAAGATTGCTTGGGCCGATGGCTAAAACGGACTTGCCGCTTTTCTGGCGGCAAAAAGTCGTTGAGGCTGCTGTAGAAGCGTAAAGAAAGAGAAGACATACTAGAAGCGAATTTTGAGCACAAAAACAGGTCGGGAAGCCAAAACGCCGATTTGCTATAACTGTTTGAGAACAGACTGTTTGTTAGCTATGGTTGCCGATTCATCCCCTCCGTCAAATTCTCAGCTCGATTCGGTGGCTGAGGCCGTCAGCGAGCCGTTCATGCCCACGATGCGAGAGCTAGTCAGAGCCTATCAGGCATTTGCCGCCTACTCAGACAGCCACGTGCGACAGCTAGACCTGACCCCTTCTCAATTTGACGTGATTGCGACGCTAGGCGGGACTCAGGGCCTGAGCATGGGAGAAGTCGCCGCTAAAACATTAGTGACAAAAGGCACCCTTACTGGCATTATCGATCGCCTAGAGAAAAAACGGCTAGTCAGGCGTGAGGTGCCCGCTGACAACCGCCGCAGCTTTATCGTGGCGCTGACGCCAGCAGGCGAAGCGGTTTTTCAACAGGTCTTCCCCCAGCATGTAGCCCACCTCAAAATCCGCTTTGAGCAGCTTGAACCTTCTGAACTAGAGATTTTGCGCATCCTACTCAGCAAGCTGCGGCACGCTTTCTCCTAAGATCAGCCAAATTGTTTGCACTCAAACTAAAAGCCGTGCTATAACATTGGCATAAAGTTTGCATTCAAACAGTTTCATATAGAACAAGGAGCCATTATGACTCAGACTTCTTCAGCCGATGCCGCCCGCCACGTGCTGACCTTAGAGGCTGGTACCTACTGGATTTGCGCCTGCGGGCGATCGCGTCATCAGCCTCACTGCGACGGTTCTCATGCAGGCACACCATTTCAACCGCTGACCCTAGAGCTAGAAAGTCCCAAGCAGATTGAAGTTGAAACACCCCAGGCTTAGATTTCCCCATTTGTACGTAATCAAACAGTATTCACCCAAAGGAGTTAGCTATGCGTATTCGTGTTTCTGATATTCCCCCCAGCCCCCCAGCCCCCGGACTGTATGCCACCCGCAACCATCTTCCTCTCGTCGCTCGCATTTTGCTCTCTGGTTTATTTCTCTGGTCAGGCGTGAGCAAAATTTTCAACTTCGGCGGCACCGAAGGGTAA
>JAAHIC010000159.1 GCA_010671965.1 Leptolyngbya sp. SIO4C5 | reverse complement strand
GTCAGCGACAGCGAATTATTGCCCAGTTGCGCAGCGGTGCGGTACGGGTGATTTTGACGACTTCGGCGCTAGAAGCAGGCATTGATCTACCGGAGCTTGATTGCTGCCTGATTAGAGGCTATCCGGGCAGTCTGATGTCGTTTTATCAGCGGATTGGCCGAGTAGGCCGTCAGCAACCGGGGTTAGTTATGTTTCTGCCGGTGGCTCAGAACGTACTGGACAGCTTTTACGGAGAGAACACTACAGAGCTACTGCAGGGGCAGGTTGAAAGTGCCGCTTTCAACCCCAACTATCCGACTATTTTGAGCCAACATCTCTGCTGCGGGGCCGTGGAAAGTAACTTACTGGCGGCTGAGATTGAAGATCGCTTTGGTGCAGTTGGCGGCGTGCTAGCGGGGAGTTTGCTGCAGCAAAAGCGGCTACGAGCCTATAGTTCAGGCTATCTGGGCGGGCTAGGCTATCCCCACCGCAGCGTCAGTCTGCGGGGGACGCTGGGGGATGAAATTGCTCTGGTCAATCTGGCGTCCGGGCAGGAGTTTGAGTGGCTCAATCGTGACCTGGCCTACCGAGAAGTGCATCCGGGCGCTCTCTACATGGCACAAACTGAAGAGGGAGAACTGGCGACCTTTCTCTGTCAGGCGCTTGATTTAGAAACAAAGCAGGCCAAGCTTAAGCCTATACCGGCTGATTCAGGGCAGTTTACCCGCTCAGATACGGCCTTAAACGTGAAGCTGCTGGAGGCGATCGCCGCGCCGAAGCTGATTCAAACGGCCCTACCAGAGGCCCGGCTGCGCTTAACGCTGGCTTGGGGAGAAATCAGTTCGTTGGTGACGGGCTATACCCTGTTTGAACGCAAGCAAAGCCTGCTCTGCCTCAATAGTCGCTGCCGCCGCTACCGCCAGTCCCTGTCCGGCAGCACTTGCCCTAGCTGCCATCGTCCTCTGAGGCTGGGAGAAATGACTCAGCCGAAAGAGACGATTACCTTCGAGCAGCCCTATCAAACCCAGTATCAGGCGCCCATCGTCAGGGCTGAAATTAACGCACCGCTGGCCCAGGCTCTCACTAAACAGGTCAGGACTATTCAGGCTCAAATCAGGGCTGAAACGGATGGGACAGGCCCTGAACTGACCGATCCGCTTTGGGAAAGAGTACCGGAATTTATTGCCCTGCACAGCTTAGGCCATCAAATTATCTTTGCTATCCCGCTGGTGGTATTAAGTTCTCAGCAGGATGTCAACTGGGTGGTGGCTCACGAAGGTAAACGGCAGGTAGGCTATTTTTTTGATACGACTGAGGGTGGCAATGGCGCTGCAGAAGCCATTTTTGAGCAATTTCCTTACTTTGCAGAACGGGCTGCTAGGCTGGCTCAGGCTTGCCGCTGTCAGTCTGGCTGTCCCCGCTGCCTACATCAGCACGGCTGCCCGCAAAATAATGCGGGTTTGCACAAAACGGCGGGGCTGAATCTGGCGGAGATGATTCTAAACGGCGGCTGAGCCGCAGGCAATTTTCAGTGGGGATAGCCGCAGTGGATCTGCTGACTAATGCTGAGCTAGAACGGCGGCTAGAGGACTGGCTTTGGTGCGATCGCCACCAATACCAGCCGACAGCAAGCTGCACAACCAGCAGGCTGAGATTGGCGATCGCTAAAGCTTGGCCAACCTGCTGCAGCGGAAAAGTCGGCTTTGATTCTGGGGGGGGCGACTGGAGCCGCTGCAAAATGGCCTGGGTATTGAGCGGGCGCTGGCCGGGAAAGGGGGCCATGAGCTGATCAATCAGTTCAGCTAGCCAGGGCGCTATCTGGACTTGCTGCTGCCAGAGCAGCTTGCCGTTAAGGCTGCTTTCCTTGAACGCCAGCGGCGACTGACCCGTGAGACAAAATACCAGCGATCGCCCCAAAGCATAGAAATCTGACTGGGGTACCGCCTTACCGTTGATTTGCTCCAGCGGCGTATAGCCAGGAGAGACAATGCTGGTGACTTCCCGCTGTCCGCCTATCTTGGCTAGATAGGTGTTTGTAATTTGGCGGATTGTACCAAAGTCAATTAGCGCTAGCTGACCGTTGACTCGTCGCATGACGTTGGTCGGTTTGAGATCGCGGTGAAACAGTCCCTTTTGATGCAGCAGCCCCAGAATGTCCAAAAGCTGATGTAGCCAGTTCAGAACCTGTGCCTGGCTGACCGGCCCATTTTGATTGACCCACTGCTCTATCGTTGTGCCCTCGATCTTTTCCATGACCAAACCGTAGAGGGCAAAATTGGGCTTCAGCGGCAGGCTGAAGTAGCCATCTGGCTCAACCTGAGGAATGCCCTTGTGGGAGAGCTGCTGTAAGGCCATAAACTCTCGTTGAAACAGCGGCTGCAGGCGGGGATTTTTCAGCAGCTTCAGCACTTTATGGCTGCCGCGATCGTCAACAATGAAAACCTCAGTCGGGTTCCAGCTATCAAGTTCTCGTAGTGGCTGCAGCAGACGATAGCGCTCCTGAATCAGCAGCGGCGTCTGACAAGCCTGGCAGTGACTGGCCTGATCGGCATTATGACGCTGAGAGCATTGAGGGTTGATGCAGTAGCTCATTTCTGCATTTTAAGCGGTTCTACTGGGCTGTGCCGACCAGAACAAATCCTGACCAGTCTCGCGGATCAGGAAACTGGGCAATCATCGTCAGCATGGCCTGCCGCAGCGCCTGGGCCTTGTCGTCAGTCTGCTGTAGCTGCTGGTAGAACTCAGTCATCAGCAGGGCCGTGGGGGCATCGGGTACGGCCCAAAGCGACACCAAGACGCTAGGCGTTCCGGCTGAGAGGAAGGAGCGCGACAGCCCCACTACGCCGTCGCCGGTGATGGTGCCGCGTCCGGTATCACAGGCACTCAGCACGACCAAATCAGCGCTGAGGTTTAGCTCCAGAATTTCGCCTGCCGTCAGCAAGCCATCGCTCTCGGCCGTCGGGGCTAAGGCCAGAGCACCGGGCAAGTCTCGAATGCCTGAGTCACTGGGCAGGCCATACTCTAGCAGCCCATGGGTGGCAAGATGAATAATGCGAGCAGTCTGCATTCGCGTCGTGACGGTGGTTTCTGTCGCCTGCGGCCCGATGAGGGCGGTGGTGTCATACAGGGCGGCGATCGCCTCGGCTTCCTGCTCTGCGCCCGGCAGCGGCGGCAGCGTGGTGGCTACTTCCGGTAGGGCAGTGAGGCTGGGCATGGTGGGATTCCCCACGACTAGGACCTCTCCGGCCAGACTGCGCGATCGCCCACCGGGTTTGGGGGCTAGGGCTAATACCTGAACTGCCGGGGCCGTTAGAACAGTATGTTGCTGAATTAGGTAGTTGTCGTCAGCATCCTGCAGGGCCGCAAAAGGCACAAGAAACAGCTCACCCTGGGGCACAAAGATGACGCGATCGCTGGGATTCCTCGGCAACAGATCGGCAATGGGTTCAATTAAGATCTGATGCAGCTGCCGCAGTGATTCTGGAGGAGTCTCAGGGCTAGCCGCCGCATAGTTCACCCCAATGCTGCGGATACCCCGCACGCCGGCCCGACTGTCAGCCACCAAGGTTGCAAGCGCTCTGTCTGGCAGCTCCACCTGACGAAAGACAATCTCACCCGTTGGCTGTACCACCCAAATGTAGAGATGGGGAACTTCGTTGGGCGACACGAGCGAATATTCCACCAGAGTTGCCTGCTGCTGCGCTGCCACCTGCCGGATTTCTGCCAGAGAAGGAGCTGCGATCGCGGTGGTCTGCGGCTGCCGGGTGGCCAATAGCTCCACAAAAGCTCTAGCTCGCCCCCGCTCAGCCACCACCAAAGCCGCCTCCGGCTGCTGCTGGGCCACTAATGCCACCTGCCAGTGGCGGTAGGTCGCCGCCTGCATCTCAAACAGCGAAACCTTCTCCGCATCGGCCAGGCCGGGGCGCAGCGACTCCCAGATATCGACCGCAGCGCTCAGTGGCGGCACTGCGGCATCAGGATTGTTCAGCGCTAGCTGCAGCCGTCCCAGGTTGCTCAAGGAAACGCCTTGGCCAACGCGATCGCCAATTTCGCGCTGAATCGCCAGGGCCTGTTCGAGCTGGGGTAGGCCCTGCTGCGGCTGATCCAGCGCCTCGTAGAGCAGGCCGATGTTGTTCAACGTGCTGGCAACCGCGGCGCGATCGCCCACTGCCTGGTGCAGGGCCAGCGCTTGCTGATAGTAGTCTAGGGCCAGGTCGTACTGACCCTGGTTGTCATGGATCAAGCCAATATTGCCTAGAGTAACGGCCTCACCTGCGCGATCGCCAATGTCGCTCTGGATCGCTAGCGCCTGCTGCAGGGCGGTTTGAGCCAAGTCGTATTGGGCCTGCTGAATGCGGGAAGCGCCAATATTGTTCAGCGTAATGGCGGCTTCCGCCCGGCTGCCAATCTCCGTCAGCGTGGCTAAAGCGTCTTCATAAAGGGCGATCGCGCGCTGGGGCTGGCCTAAATTGTCATAGAGCTGGCCCATATTGTTGAGGGTGACGGCGACGCCTAAGCGATCGCCCACTTGCTGCCGCAGCGCCAGCGCCTGTTCGTACTGGGCGATCGCCTGCGGGTAGTTGCCCTGAGATAGATAAACCGCTCCCACGTTGCTGAGGGTATTGGCCTCTCCGGCAGGCTCGCCAATACGGCTGTAGCGCTCTAGGGCCTGCTGATAATAGCTAAGTGCTCTGTCGTACTGGCTCTGGTCGTCATAGAGATTGCCCAAATTATTTAGGGCGCTGGCTTCCAGGCTGAGGTTGCCGAGCGGCTGAATCAGCGCCAGTCCCTGCTGCAGATAGTCTAGGGCGGTAGCAAAGTCGCCTCTAGCCCCGTAAATAGTTCCGATATTGTTGAGCGTGGTCGCCTCGCCGCTGCGATCGCTGAGTTCCCGGCGGATAGTGAGCGCTTGTTGATAATAGTCTAGGGCTTGGTCATACTGGCCCAGGTCGCCATAGACCAGTCCCAGATTGCTCAAGGTAGTGCCCTCCAGCAGCCGGGAGCCGGTTGCTTGGGCAACAGTCAGCGCCTGCTCAAACATGGCCAGGGCTGGCTCATAGTGTCCCTGGGCCGTATAGGTGCTGCCGAGGTTGTTGAGGACGGTGCCCTCGCCGGCCCGATCGCCTAGCTGTCGTCGCAGCGCCAAAGACCGCTGGTAGTAGTCTTCAGCCACGGTAAACTGGTCCCGACTTTCTGCCACGTTGCCCAAGTTGTTGAGCAGGGTAGCCTCAGCCGGTAGATTGCCTGCCTCTTGCGCTAGGGCTAACGCCTGCTGAAACTGGGCGATCGCCGCGTCATACTGAGTCTGGGCCGCCAGAACCTGTCCTAGATTGCCAAGAGCCACCTGCTCGCTGGTGCGATTGCCTAACTCCTGCGCAATTTCCAGAGACTGCTGATAGTATTGCCGCGCCGCTGCATAGCGCCCCTGCAGACCGGCTAGATTGCCTAAGTTGTTCAGCGTTGTGGCTTCCGAGTCGCGATCGCCAATTTCGACCGCGATCGCCAGCGCTTGTTCAAAGGCCGCTGCTGCCTGAGCGTACTGCCCCAGACCAATCTGAGCGCTGCCCAAATTATTCCAGGCAATCCCCTGTTCTAACGGTGCCTCTACCTGCTGCAACCGCTCTAGGGCCTGCTGGTAGTAGTCGAGGGCCTGCGCATACTGCCCCTGACCATTGTAAATACCGCCTAAATTGCTCAGAAGAATGCCTTCAGCTTGGCGATCGCCGGTTTGCTCAACTCGCGCTAGGGCCTGCTGGTAGTAGTCTAGCGCCTGTGTGTAGTTGCCCTGATTGGCATAGGCCTCGCCGATGTTGTTGAACAGCGTCCCTGCTAAACTGAGCCGAAAAGTGGACGAGTCGCTGGGAGCAGACTCCAGCAGGGCGATCGCCTGCTGATACTGCTCAATGGCTTGAGGATACTGCCCCTGCTTGGCATAGATCTGTCCAATATTGCTGGTGGCGATGATCTGAGTATCGAGATCCTGCTGGCTTTGGGCGATGGCCACAACCTGCTGGTAGAGCATGGCAGCCTGCTCATACTGGCCCTGATCGTCATAGGCGGTGCCCAGATTGTTGAGAATAATCGCTTCGGAGAGGCGATCGCCCGTTTCACGGCTAAGGGCCAGTGCCTGCTCCAAGTAGGGGATACTCCTGTCGTACTGCCTGAGGGCATTATGGGTGCTGCCTAAGGCAATCAGCGCATTGGTTTGACCGGGGAGATTGTTGGCCTGCTCTTGCCAAGCTAGAGCCTGCTCAAAGTGACCCAGGGCAGCAGTTAAATCACCCTGGGCGTAGAGCGCATAGCCCTGCTGAAATAATTCAGCGGCAGAGGTCGGCGGCGACTCGGCCTGAGCGGCTATAGTAAACGAGTCTAGGAAAGCCTCAGCCGCGATCGGCAGGGTCGATGACGGCTCCGCGCTGACGGCAACTAGATAAAGGCGCTGATTAGCCCAAATCAGGCGCAGTTGAGCAATGCTGCCACTGGCCTCCTGTAGAGTGAGACCTTTAGCCGGAAAGCCCTGAGCTTCAAGACTCTGCTCCTCTAGCAGTTGCCCCGCCCCCAGTAAGCTGTCGCGCACTGAGTCAAATATTTGCTGCACCTGTGACTCGCTAGCTTGGGTATGGGAGAGGGCCAAATCCTGATAGCCCACCAGATAGCTTACGGCCCCGGCCTCTAGTTCAACGGTGAAAAGCTGTAAGCCCTCTTCCTGGCTGAGGCTAGGCTCTGTCGGGAAAGCAACGCTGAATCCACCTGCGGCTGAGCTAAATGAAAAATTCTCGTCCGGGAGCTGCTGCGCTAGCTCTGTCGGGACAGAAACTGGCGGCAGTGCCAGCGGGCTAGCGATCGCGGCTGCTCCCACAAGCCCCACCCAAAGCACGGACAAAACGCTGACGCGCCCCACCATACATTCACCTCCACCGCTATCATCGCGCGATCGCAGGTGAATGAGATCTAGCCGTACATAACGACATAAACTCAGGCGGCGTCTCGATAAGCCGCCTCTAGCGCCAAGCTTTGCCAGTAGCCAAAAATCTGCTCAGCTACCCGTTGGGGATAGTCATAGTGAAAAAAATGTTTGCCTTCCGGGCAGCACCACAGGCGATCGCCCGGTTTGAGCCACTGCTGCCATTGGGCCTGCTGATGAGCGTCCACGATCACGTCATTGGCCCCTTGGCAAACTAGCAGAGGTGATTTAATACCGCCCGGCGCGATCGCCGTTTGAGAGGCAAGGGAGTGGGGCGCAAAACCCCTGTCTAGCTCCTGGGCCAGCGCTTTTACCAGCGCCGTTGCCACCGTATGGCTCTGCGGCCCAAACATCAGCCGCGCCATCTGTCCCAAGATGATGGCGCGGCTACAGGGCAAGAACTGGCGCAGGGCATAGTAGTGAGCGTGCCAGCTGACAGCGGGATTGGCCCCCACTGAAAGCAGCGTCAGGGACTGAACTCGCTGGGGATAGCGGCGGGCATAGACAAGGCCGATGGCACCACTGACGCCATGACCGATCAGGTGCATGGGGCGTGAGCGCTGCTTGAGGTAATCATGCAGCAGGGTCACCGCTGTTTCTAGGCAGCAGGGTTCATCTTCAGATTGAACATATTCCCAGCAGCGCACCTCAGCCTGATGTATGAGCTGCCCTAGCAGCCGCTGATCAAATCGCTTGAGACTAGCGCCAACTGTTAGCCATAGAACATTAGAAATCTGAGTCATAAGTCTTGATAGAACACAGTATCAATATCAATTGAAGAAAGCCAGGAATAAACCCCTCTTGACGACATAAAGCGGCTTATTCCCAGCACCCGCTGAAGCGCAACTTGTCTCAGGCTGATAACTTAGAAAACTCCTTCTTGAGTTCAGTTCAACAGCCTGAGAAGCTGCTGGGCTTATTGAGAAACGCAATCAATAAGCCTGCAAAAATAGTATATAGCTTCTTGTCGCTATTGAGAAGAATATTCAATAAAGGAGGATGATAGAGAAATCGCAGCCTTAGCCGAGAGGCGAGAGATTTCTTTTAATCCGACAAGGCTCCTGCAGAATCCTCAAGATCCCGCAGGAGCTGCTTGCGGCCTAGCAGGTCTTTCTCCTGAAGCAGATCAGCCGCTGTATGAAACGTGAAGCGGCGATCGCCCTGCTGTTTTACCCATTCAGCCTGCAGGGCTTTATTCGTATAGGCTCCTTGGCTGAGCTGGGTTAGTGCTTGCTGCCAGCGATCGA
>JAAHIC010000158.1 GCA_010671965.1 Leptolyngbya sp. SIO4C5 | reverse complement strand
GGGCGCATAGCAAGCTCAAGGTTGCTCCGGCAATTCAGCCTCGCGCTCTGAGCATTACTCAAGGTCGGGCTGTTGGAGTAGCGCACTACCTCCTAGGAGGAATCGCCACTACGTGGGCGTTCTTCCTGGCTCGAATTATTGCAGTAGGATAAGAGCGCGGAGGACTCGATAAGACATATGGCAACTAAATTCCCAAAGTTTAGCCAGGATTTGGCTCAGGATCCGACAACACGTCGAATCTGGTATGGGATTGCCACTGCCCATGACTTTGAAAGTCACGATGGCATGACGGAGGAAAATCTCTATCAAAAGATTTTTGCTTCTCACTTTGGCCATCTGGCAATCATCTTCCTGTGGACCTCTGGTAATCTTTTCCACGTCGCCTGGCAAGGTAATTTCCAGCAGTGGGTCACCGATCCACTCAACGTGAAGCCCATCGCCCATGCGATTTGGGATCCTCACTTTGGTCAGCCTGCGGTGGATGCGTTCACCCAAGCTGGCGCTTCCGGCCCCGTGAATATCGCCTATTCTGGGGTCTACCACTGGTGGTACACCATCGGTATGCGCACCAACAATGATTTGTATTCCGGTGCGGTGTTCCTCTTGATTTTGTCTGCAGTTTTCCTGTTCGCAGGCTGGCTGCACCTTCAGCCCAAGTTCCGTCCGAGCCTTTCCTGGTTCAAAAACGCAGAGTCTCGCCTCAATCACCACCTAGCGGGTTTGTTTGGCGTTAGCTCTCTAGCGTGGACAGGTCACTTGGTACACGTCGCTATTCCCGAATCTCGCGGACAGCATGTGGGCTGGGATAACTTCTTGTCTACCCCGCCTCACCCCGCAGGTTTGGCTCCCTTCTTCACGGGCAACTGGGGCGTTTACGCTCAAAACCCGGATACGGCGAGCCATGTCTTTGGTACTTCCGAAGGCGCTGGAACGGCGATTCTGACCTTCTTGGGGGGTTTCCATCCTCAGACGGAGTCTCTCTGGCTGACGGATATGGCTCACCACCACCTGGCGATCGCAGTGATTTTCATCATTGCTGGCCACATGTACCGGACTAACTTCGGTATTGGTCACAGCATCAAGGAAATCCTCAAAACTCACCGTCCTCCTGAAGGAACGCCCTTCGGCGGTGCGCTAGGTAAAGGTCATGAGGGTTTGTATGATACGCTCAACAACTCTCTGCACTTCCAACTCGCGTTGGCGCTGGCCTCTCTCGGTGTAATCACTTCTCTAGTGGCGCAGCACATGTACGCGCTGCCTCCCTATGCCTTCATGGCGCAGTCTTACACCACGCAGGCGGCTCTGTATACTCACCACCAGTACATTGCTGGCTTCATCATGGTGGGGGCGTTTGCTCACGGAGCAATCTTCCTCATCCGGGACTACGATCCCAAAGCTAACGAAAACAACGTATTGGACCGGGTACTGCAGCATAAGGAAGCGATTATTTCTCACCTGAGCTGGGTTTCCCTGTTCCTGGGCTTCCATACCCTAGGTCTGTACGTCCACAACGACGTAATGCAGGCTTTCGGTACGCCTGAGAAGCAGATTCTGGTTGAACCTGTCTTTGCTCAGTGGGTTCAAGCTGCTTCTGGTAAAGCGCTTTATGGCTTCAATACGCTGCTGTCTAATCCTGACAGCGTCGCGACGGGAGCAGCCAACGGGATTTACCTTGATGGCTGGCTCGATGCAATCAACAGCGGAGCCAACTCCCTGTTCTTGACCATCGGCCCTGGCGACTTCCTGGTTCACCACGCGATCGCCCTCGGCTTGCATACCACCACCTTGATCCTGGTCAAGGGCGCGCTGGATGCTCGCGGTTCTAAGCTAATGCCGGACAAGAAAGACTTCGGTTACAGCTTCCCTTGCGATGGCCCTGGTCGTGGCGGTACTTGCGACATCTCTGCTTGGGATGCTTTCTACCTGGCAGTCTTCTGGATGCTTAACACCATTGGTTGGGTTACCTTCTACTGGCACTGGAAGCATCTGGCAATTTGGTCAGGCAACGTCGCTCAGTTCAATGAAGGGTCTAACTACCTGATGGGCTGGCTACGCGACTACCTCTGGCTGAACTCGTCTCAGCTGATCAACGGTTACAACCCGTACGGCATGAACAACCTAGCGGTTTGGTCCTGGATGTTCCTCTTTGGACACCTGGTCTGGGCAACGGGCTTCATGTTCTTGATCTCCTGGCGGGGTTACTGGCAGGAACTCATCGAAACCCTAGTTTGGGCACATGAGCGCACCCCGCTAGCTAACCTGGTTCGCTGGAAAGATAAGCCGGTGGCAATGTCGATCGTTCAAGGTCGTCTGGTTGGTTTAGCTCACTTCACTGTGGGTTACATCCTTACCTACGCCGCCTTCCTGATTGCCTCAACGTCTAGTCGATTTGGCTAGCGTAGGCGATTAACTAATAATCGGTTAAACCCCCTCAGGCGATCGCTTGAGGGGGTTTTCTTTTGTATTAGGTTTTGAGCTGTCAGATGCGAGAACTCTCTGCGGTCATTACACCTGGGCTTTGGCCGTTGTCTGAGAGGCTAGAAACTTCTCTAGCTCGGTGAGTGCCTCGCCATCTACTTTGGTTTGCATGGGGCAGAACTTGGGGCCACACATGGAGCAGAATTCTGCGGTTTTATAGATGTCGGCAGGTAAGGTTTCATCATGGTATTCCCGCGCCCGGTCAGGATCGAGGGACAGCTCAAACTGACGGTTCCAGTCGAAGTTGTAGCGGGCCTTAGAAAGTTCATCATCGCGATCGCGGGCACCAGGACGGTGACGGGCAATATCCGCCGCATGAGCCGCAATTTTGTAGGCAATCAGGCCGTTGCGAACATCCTCGGCATCGGGCAGACCCAGGTGCTCCTTCGGCGTTACATAGCAGAGCATGGCGGTACCGTACCAGCCAGCCATCGCTGCGCCAATCGCTGAGGTGATGTGGTCATAGCCGGGGGCAATATCCGTTACCAGCGGCCCTAGCACATAGAAGGGGGCTTCTGAACACTCTTCCATCTGCTTACGCACGTTAAATTCGATCTGATCCATCGGCACGTGGCCGGGGCCTTCCACCATCACCTGCACGTCATGTTCCCAGGCGCGCCGAGTCAACTGGCCCAGGGTTTTTAGCTCAGCTAGCTGAGCCTCATCTGAAGCGTCGTGCTGACAGCCCGGTCGTAGCGAGTCCCCTAGGCTGAAGGAAACATCATACTTCTTGAAAATTTCGATGATGTCATCAAAGTGGGTGTAGAGCGGATTTTGCTGGTGGTGATGCAGCATCCACTGGGCTAGAATGCCACCCCCCCGCGAGACAATCCCCGTGAGACGATGACGCACCAAGGGCAAATGCTCAATCAAAATTCCGGCATGGATGGTCATATAGTCCACTCCCTGCTGGGCATGCTTTTCAATTATCCGCAGAAAGTCATCAGCACTGAGATTGGCTACATCGCCGTGTACGCTCTCTAATGCTTGATAGATCGGCACGGTGCCGATGGGAACCGGCGAGTCCTGAATAATGGCCGAGCGAATTTCATCGAGGTTACCGCCGCCGGTAGAGAGATCCATGACCGTATCAGCCCCGTACTTAACGGCGAGCCGCAGCTTGTCTAGCTCTTGCTGAATGTCTGAGGAGTTGGGGGAAGCGCCAATATTGGCGTTGACCTTGCATTTAGAAGCAATGCCAATGGCCATTGGCTCTAAGTTGGGATGATTGATGTTGGCTGGAATAATCATCCGCCCCCGCGCGACCTCGTCACGGATTAGTTCCGGCGGCAAGTTCTCGCGCTGAGCCACGTAGTGCATTTCTTCGGTAATCACTCCCTGACGGGCGTAATGCATCTGGCTAACATTGGCCTGACCGCGACGCTTGGCAATCCATTGACTTCTCATGAATTAATTCCTCGGTTGTCAGAATGCGGAAAAATAGTCTGAAGCTGCAAAACAGTTCCCCCTCACACAGAGGCACTAGGGGCTGCTTGCTTAAAGCGATCGCCTACTTTGCAGAAAACACAGTCCTGCAGCCTCGCTCTAGACACTTATTTACAGTCCCGTAATCAGCCATAAAGAGCCTGTCCTGCCAGTAGATTGCGATCGCAACTCGCTAGCAAGCTCTCTTATAGCTACGGCCAGGATCATTTGGTAAGTCTTCGACTCGCTCCAAGCGCAAATCTGCTTTATCGCGGTCAGAACGCCTCGTTCGTCGCTTCGGTGTAATACCTCAATCAACGCTTCCCTCCGCTGGTGTTAACCAGGTCAGGTTCTGAGGGTATGATCTCAGCCCGATTACTCGGACACCCCTAGCTTGCTGATGATTGTAGCACCTCCGTTAGGCGGCAGGGGATTGCGTAATGTTGATTTATGCAGCGTAAATTAAATTGTGAATAGAGCCTTTTGAGTTTTTCATTTGCAAAGCAAGTCCATGATTGCGATCGCTACGCGCGAAATTACTTATAGCCCTGCCTATACTCTGGTTCCAACTTACGAATGCTTTAACCGCTGCACCTACTGTAACTTTCGCCGCGATCCGGGTCAGAGTCCGTGGCTAGCGCTGGAGCAGGCTAGCGCAATTTTGAGTCCTTTGCGATCGCAGGGCGTGATTGAAATCCTAATTCTCAGCGGTGAGGTCCACCCTCAAAGCCCACGGCGGCGGGCCTGGCTGCAGCATATTTACGACCTCTGCGAGTTAGCTTTGGCAATGGGATTTCTGCCGCACAGCAACGTTGGCCCCCTCAGCTTTGCGGAAATGCAGTATCTCAAGCAGGTCAATGTCTCAATGGGCCTGATGCTAGAGCAGCTCACGCCCAAGCTGCTTGAAACAGTTCATCGCTACGCTCCCAGCAAACTGCCTCAGGTGCGGCTACAGCAGCTTACCTGGGCGGGTCAGCTGCAGATCCCCTTCACCACCGGACTGCTGCTGGGCCTTGGCGAAACTGAGGCAGACTGGCAGCAGACCTTAGCGGCGATCGCCCAGACGCATCAGCAGTGGGGCCATATTCAAGAAGTGATTCTACAACCCCATCAGACCGGACAAACGCAGCTAGAAGCGAGAAGTCAAATAGAGACTGAGCACTTGCAAAGGGCGATCGCTCTAGCCCGTGAGGTATTACCTACTGATATCACGCTGCAAATTCCGCCCAATCTGATAGAGGGCGACGAAACCCTCTTAGCTTGCCTAGACCTTGGTATCCGCGATCTAGGCGGTATTGGCCCTAAAGACGAGGTCAATCCCGACTATCCCCACCTGCAACCGCCTCATCTTTCAAAGCTGCTAAAGGTTCAGGGCTGGCAGCTCCGCCCTCGCCTCCCCATTTACCCTCAGTATGACGATTGGCTTTCTTACAAACTACACTCTGCCGTCAAGCGGTGGCGAGGGAAACTAGCCGACTGTTAGTTCTCTTAGCTGCGCGTCTGGGTGAGGATTTGGGCCAAATTGTCCAGATTGCTGAAGGCATTGAGGCTACCGACAATGCGTTTAGTGGGGCGAGGCCAGACCCGAATTAGGGTTGGTGTGGCGGAAATATGATCGGCTTCTGCCTGGTCGGGATGCTTGTTAACATCTACCACCTTCAGCGTGTAAGGATCCTGCATAGTTTGATCCAAAAGGTGATGCAAATTTCCCAAAATGGTCGCTGTCTGAGTGTCCTGTCCCCCGATATAAAGCCGAAAGACAAACCCTGAGGGTTTTTGAGGGGCTGTCTTAGCCGGGGGCAGTCCAGCCGGGGCTGAACCCGCCGGAGAATCTGTCAGCTTCACCTCAAAGACTAAATTATGATTTTCCCACAGAGGCGGAAACCGGGCACGATGGCTTTCAATCACCAAGGGATTGCAGGCTTCCTCTGGTTGCAAAACAGGCTGCCAGTCTATCCATTCCAGGTTGAATAGGGCACTTAGCAGAGGCCGATATTTGAAGACGGGCAGATAGGCTTCGGCATATTGACGCGGTTGCCGGGTATGCAAATCAATCCAAACATCCAGCGTAGCCGTATAGCAGGGGAGTAAAAAATGGGGCGGTTCGGCTAGGCCCAGCAGATCCTGCAGAGTTGCGCATAGATGTAGGTGCCAGCGAGCCTGTTTTTGAGGATCAATACAATAGACAACGTCCCCCCCCGGCGTAAACAAGGCAATACCTTTAAACGCTTGAGGAGAGACGTCAGCTAGGTTACTCACAGCGCTTAAATCCGGCCCCGTAGCATTTGCGCCATTTCGTTCTGACGGGGTGACATTTCTAGGGCCACCTCTTCCGTGATCCGCCCGGCTTCATAAAGAGCATAGAGAGACTGATTCATCGTACACATGCCATCAAAAGTACACTTGGGAATCAGGGCTTCCGCTTCATCGAGTTCGCCTCGCATGATGTAGTCCTTGATGGCGTCTGTGTTGATCATGATGTCGTGGAAAGCGGCCCGCTTACCATCAGTAGTGCGGCACAGCCCCTGGGCAATCACAGCAACTAGCGATTCCGCAATTGAAACCCGCACTGGCCCTTGCTGATCCGGCTCGTAGAGGTTCAAAATCCGCTCTACGGTTTTGATAGCGCTGTTGGTGTGCAGAGTTCCCATTACCAAGTGTCCGGTTTGAGCCGCTTTCAGGGCGGTGTTGACCGTTTCTTTGTCCCGCATTTCACCAATGAGGATGATGTCGGGATCTTCCCGCAGCGAAGCCTTGAGGGCATTGTCAAACTTGAGGGTATTGATGCCGACTTCCCGCTGCTTGATCAGCGATCGCTGACTGGTATGGACAAACTCAATGGGATCCTCGATGGTGATGATATTGCGAGGCATCTCCTTGTTGATGTAGTCAATCATGGCTGCCAGGGTGGTTGACTTACCTGATCCTGTTGGCCCGGTA
Organism: Leptolyngbya sp. SIO4C5; assembly: GCA_010671965.1. Lineage (GTDB taxonomy): Bacteria > Cyanobacteriota > Cyanobacteriia > Phormidesmidales > Phormidesmidaceae > Sphaerothrix > Sphaerothrix gracilis. The sequence continues at coordinate 1,429 of JAAHIC010000158.1, read as the reverse complement.
ATCAGAATCAACCCTTTGTGATAGTGACAGACATCCCTGAAGACGGGCGGCAGATTGAGCTGGTCAATCGTCAAGATTTTGACCGGAATCAAACGCATCACCAGTGCTGGGCCATGCAGCGAATCAAAGATATTGATCCGGACCCGCGTGAAGTCGAACTGAGCGGCACCGTCAAAGTCTAGAGTCTGCTTAAACCTTTGAATCTCATCTGGCTTAAGCACTTCCTCTAGCCAGGTATAAAACGTGTTTTCGTCTGTGACCGGATAGTCAGTCATTAAAATCTGACCGCGATCGCGAAAGCGAGGAACCTCTCCTACGCCGATGTGAACGTCTGAGTAGCCTTTATCAAAAGCTTCGCGGACAATTTTGCCCAGCGTCATCCCGCTGCTGTTGACCTTAACTCCCGCCGCAGTTGAAGGCATTGGCGGCGGCGCGGCGGCTCGATGCCCGACGGGCGGCGCCGGACGCTGATGCTGCGGTGGCGGCGCTGGTGGACGTCCTGGCGGCGGCGGGGGAGGTGACATCCGAGGAGGAGCGGGCGGACGGTTGGAATCTGTCATAGAGGTTCCCTTACAACAATCTGCTAAACGCTAAATTACTCGATTGCGATGGTTCATAGGTTGCCCAAGGCTAACAAAAAAGTGAGCGGCTCACTTCAAACTTACGCTCAATCGGCCCAAAATTCCCAGCAGGCTGCTGCCAAAACCAGCTATTTGGCCTTCTAGTCGCAGAGACACCACTGCCATCACAGCCCGCAGAGAAAAAATATCCCTGGCGGCTAAGCCTATCTCCAACAGCGTCAAGGCGCGATTCCATGCTGGTTCTTCGCCAAACCGTAACTCTACTGGCTCTGCCCAACATGTGCATTGCCAAACAGACTGGTCACCACACTGAGCCTTAGCATAGCGAACTCAAACACTTTCAGCGTCTTAAGTTTCAAGATTTTAAGGTTTTACCCTTCACGCTTGAAGACAACTGGCTTCTAAGCGGCATCTCGTCTCTTAAACATTCTTTATATAGCTGCCCACCTCTACTCTTTTAACGGCTCAAGAGGTGATTAGACAAGAGTTTTTAACGATTACTTGGCGCTGGTAACTAATAACACCAACCAAGTTTAGAGAAGTCCATTTGAACTATCTCTAAAGCGCTGTGGGTAAGTATTGAAAGATACAAAGCCATTTTATTAGAGTTTATAACCATCCTAAAGATAGATTTTCATGACATGAAACTTGTCTTCACTCCAAACTGGGAAATTGCCGAACCATAATTGGGGATCGCCTATTCTGAGTAAAATACAGCCTATATAAACGATTCAGTCGATTCTCCTTTTTAGTACAGATTATGCATTCAAAAATATCTTTCCTTGAATGTTTCAACTTGCTTAACAAGGAAGTCGCTTGTAAACTTTGGCAAACAAGATAAAGCTAAA
>JAAHIC010000157.1 GCA_010671965.1 Leptolyngbya sp. SIO4C5 | reverse complement strand
TCAGGCTAAGGGCATATTCAAAAACGCGATCGCCTGTCACCATAGACACGGTTGACTGATAAATACCTGGCTGCTGGGTGGTAAAGATATCGCGAATTTGCCACTCTAGCTGCTTAACCAACTGTCTTGGTAGTTTGACCTGATCAGGGGTGCGGCCAATCATCTCCATCGGCTGCAGGCCCATAGCTGCTGCCCCCGCCCGAGATGCATATAAGAACCGACACCGGCGATCGACACAGTAGATGTGGTCCAGCGAAGATTCTAGGATAGTGTTGAGGGTTCGCGCCTGCTGCTGCAGCCGCCGTGTGCGCTCTTGAATTAAAGACTCTAAGTTCTGATTTTGGGCCGATAGGCGCTGCAGCAGGAGGTTGCGTTCTTGCTGGGCTTCTCTTTGGGCTGTAATATCCGTATGCAGAGCCACATAGCCGACCAGCGCCCCGGTTTCGCTCTGAATTGTATCTATTCTGACAAAAACGACCCGGCGATCGCCCCGACGGTGCCGAATCAGGGCTTCACCGGCCCAGCTTCCCTGCTGCATTACGGTTTCCCGAATAGAGCGGAGCTGCTGAGCATCCTCATAAACCGCGTCGGCTCCGCCAACTGCTTTGAGGTCTGACAAGCTATATCCCAGCAAATTTACCAGCGCTGGGTTGATATAAACTAGTTCGCGATCGCAATTGGCAATTACAATGCCGTCGCTGGCATGTTCAACCGCCTTAGCAATCTGCAGCCAGTAAGACTCAAACGGCCTTGAAGATGCATCTGAATTCATATCAAGTGCCTATAGTCGGCAATAAAACAATTGAATAAACCCTACGCAATGACCTCATAAAAGCTTGCCCCCAATTCCGTCAGCTATCGGTTTAGTTCCAGCATCTATTTTTTTATCTAAGTCTTCAACCGTTAAAATGCCGTTTCTTGCCCTGACCTGTTTGCGTAACTTGACGGAGAGCATTGTCAACTTCACAGGGAAGCAGTGGCAAAGAGAGTGCTCGAAAGAGGGGGCTTGGCTGCTCGGCAGAGGCTACCGGTTGGGGGCTGAGCCTTTGGGCTGGTCAGCAGCAGTTGTAGCTGTAGTAGTGTTACCTAGTTCAAGACCTGGCCGTGACAAAATACCAGCAAAACGTTTGGGATGAGCTATGCTAGCTGCAAGTAGGTTATTTTGAGTTGCTGAATCTGTGCTGAAGCGTATTTCTTTAGTTTCCTGTCTAGTGGCTGCTGGTTTCTTAATCTCTCCCAAACCAGCTATTTCTCAAGCACTTGTTCCCTACACGCTGCCCTTAGACTTTGAACAGCTACAGCAGGAGGGCCTGCTTCTCGCACAAGAGGCAGCACAGCTAGCTCAATTTCAACAATACCAGGCAGCCCTTTCAAGAGCGCAACTGGCGGTACAACTGGCCCCCAACGAAGCAGATATCTGGGGTCTACTCGGCACGCTCTATCTACAGTTTGACCAGGTAGAAAGCGCTATCAGCGCGCTTGAGGAAGCGCAAAGGCTAGCTCCCGACAATTCAGCCGTTTTGTTTGCCCTGGGAACAGCTTCTTTTCAGGAGTCTCGCTATTTGCAGGCGGTCGATTATCTAGAGGCAGGATTAGCCATTGAGCCAGATAGCGCCGGAGCACTCTTCGATCTAGGTAACGCCTATTACAAGCTCAGCCGCTATGACAAAGCTATTAGCAGCTATGAGCAGGCAGCCGAGCAAGAGGCCGAATTCTGGCCTGCTATCAACAATATCGGCCTGGTTCTTTACGAAATGGACCGACCGGCAGACGCTATTCAGCATTGGCAAGATGCTTTGGCCATCGCTGCCGAAGAATCTGAGCCGCAGCTGGCGATCGCCGTAGCTCTCTACAATCAGGGACAACGGGAAGCGGCCATTAATCTAGCAACTGAAGCCCTAGAGCGCGATAGCCGTTACGCTGATCTTGCCTTTCTAGAGGAAAATCTTTGGGGCGAGCAGCTACTCAGCGCCACCCAGCAGTTTTTTGAAGTTCCGGCCATGCGCGCCCTGCTTGCCCAGCTTTAGGCTATTTAGTTTCCCTAAACAGGCTGTACCGACTAGGTTAGGGCGAAGTGTAGGAAGCGGTTTTGAATTTTGAGCTTTCAGGTCTGAGCGTTGAAATCAGTTCATCGCTTGATGTCCATCATGCAAAACTCAAACGGCTTCTGACTTAATTTCTCCTGCCCTATTTCCTGATCCTTGTCCGTAAGGCTCTTGACAGTATCAGAGTCGTACCTTGAAAATTAGGCTTGCTAAAATTCAGTTCTAGTCGTACAAGTGTACTTATCCGCACCAGCTCTGGCTAGTCTTCGCTCGGCAGCAGGGCTAGAATATCGTCTACAAACTTTTGGTGGTCAACAACAGGTTTGGAGATATAGCCATCTGCCCCGCTCTGTTGAAGAAAGTTCTCGCGATCGCCATCCATGGCGTGAGCGGTCACCAGAATGACGGGAAGCTTAGCCGTTGCTGGATTGGCCTTCAGCATCTGGGTAATTGTGATACCGTCTACAGGCTTGCCCTGATAGACGCTATGTGCCAGCGACACATCCATCAAAATAATATCGGCTTCCTGATTATGGGCAATCTGCATTACTTCTTCGACATTTTCGGTGTGCTTCACTGCCAGGCCACCGCGCTTAGTCAAAATTTTGGAAAAGACGCGGGCATTGATCATGTCATCTTCCACAATCAGAACAGTTTTCATAGAGCTTTGCAATCAAAGAGATAGGAAAGGTCAGACAGGCAAAAACAGCATGAATGGATTCGTTCAAGCGCCCCCTGAAGGATTCACCCTTCGTCCCGGGTAGTACTGAGATAGATGCCCAATAGCAGAATCAATTGTGAAGTTCAGCCTTAGCTAGCGGATTGAGTCTTGTCACTTTTCTGCTCTGCATATAAGTTACAGCATTGTTACAGTCGATTCGGATTTTAGATTAATTTTCAAGGAAAACAGCTCATGGCGAAGCAGCTCAATCAGCCTTCTCCCGGTCAGGTTATCGTCACCTCCCTGCATTCTGAAGTACAGCGATCGTACTTAGAATATGCCATGAGCGTGATTGTCGGACGGGCCCTGCCTGACGTACGCGATGGCCTGAAGCCAGTCCATCGCCGCATTCTCTACGCTATGTACGAGCTAGGCTTGACCCCAGATCGGCCTTTTCGCAAGTGCGCCCGCGTAGTGGGGGACGTACTCGGTAAGTATCATCCCCACGGCGACCAGGCGGTCTATGATGCCTTGGTCAGGATGGTGCAGTCCTTTTCCAGCCGCTATCCCCTGCTGGACGGGCACGGCAACTTTGGCTCCGTAGACAACGATCCACCGGCAGCCATGCGCTATACCGAAACCCGGCTGGCCCCGGTTGGCTATGAGGCCCTGCTGGGAGAAATTGGCGAGGCCACCGTTGATTTTATTGACAACTTTGATAGCTCGCAGCAGGAGCCGATTGTCCTACCCTCGCAACTGCCTAATTTGCTGCTCAACGGCTCCTCCGGCATCGCTGTGGGTATGGCAACCAATATTCCCCCCCACAACCTGGGAGAAGTGATTGACGGTCTAATTGCGCTCATCGATCGCCCCGACCTGACAGATGATGCGCTATTTAAGCTAATTCCAGGACCAGACTTTCCCACCGGCGGCGAAATTGTGGGTACCCAGGGCATTCGAGAAGCCTACCGCAGCGGGCGCGGCAGCATTCCCATGCGCGGCGTCGCTACCTTTGAAGAGATTCATCCGGGGCGGGGCCGTCAGCGGCGCAATGCTATCGTCGTTACGGAACTGCCCTATCAGGTCAACAAGGCGGGCTGGATTGAGAAAATTGCTGATTTAGTCAATAACGGCAAAATTGACGGCATCTCTGATATCCGGGACGAAAGCGATCGCGAGGGCATGCGCGTCGTCATCGAACTCAAGCGGGAAGCCCAGCCCCAGCTTGTTCTCAACGCGCTTTATAAACTCACCCCTTTACAGAGCAACTTTGGCGCTATTTTGCTAGCCCTAGACCAGGGACAGCCCCGCCAGCTACCGCTGCGATCGCTGCTAGAAGCTTTTCTTAACTTCCGCGAAGAAACCCTCACCCGCCAGTATCAACACGAGCTAGATAAAGCTGAGAGTCGTCTACACCTAGTTGAAGGACTGCGCGCTGCCTTAGCCAATCTAGACGCGGTGATTGATATTTTGCGGCAGGCGGCTGACGGTACCACCGCCAAAGTCCAGCTAAAGCAACGGTTTAACCTCAGCGATCGCCAAGCCGATGCTATTTTAGCTATGCCGCTGCGCCGTCTCACTGACCTAGAACAGCAGAATTTGCAGCGGGAATACGAAGAACTGACTGCGCGGATGAATCAGCTTCAGCAGCTGCTGTCTAATCGTCAGGAACTGCTGAAGTCGCTGAAGAAAGAGCTGCGAGCGCTAAAGAAAAAATTTGGCGATCCCAGGCGTACCCGCATTCAAACCGAGGCAGAACGAGCCGAAGAAAAGCAGCTCATAGCTGAAATTGTGGCGGAAGAAGTTGAAACAGAAGTAGTCCTAGAGTTTTCCGCTCGCGGCTACGTGCGGCGGCTGTCTCCACGGGCCTTCCAACGGCGGCAGGCCCGACAGCAAACCGATGCAATAGCTACGCTACGCGAAGCCGACGACTTTCCGATTCAAACCGAGTCAGCCCTGACCACACAGGAGCTACTGGTGCTGACTCAGGCGGGCAAAGCCTATACGATTTTAGTGGGTGACATTCCCGCCACCTCCCGCCAGTCTAAGGGAACACCCCTAGTGGGACTGCTGCCTGACTCAGTGCCTGCCGAGCCAGACGCCGTCGTGGCCCAGATCATTTTGACCGAAAGCACACTGTCCAAGGAACTGGTACTCACAACCGCTGCAGGACGCATCAAGCGCCAGCCGCTCTCAGAGTTCACCCACCTCACCGGGCGCGGACTGACGGCGCTAAAGCTGAAGGATGGTGATCAGCTACGGTATGCGGTACTCGCCCAGGTAGAGGACTTACTGGTATTGGGAACATCGGGGGGGCGGCTGCTCAAATTTAAAGTTGACGATGAGCAGTTGCCGGTCATGGGCCGTAATGCCCAAGGCCCAAAGGCTCTGCGCTTACGGAAGCAAGAGCAGCTAGTCGGCTGTCTAGCGGTGCAGGATACAGACATGATTTTGCTGATTTCAGCTTTAGGCTTTGCCAAACGGATACCCGCTAAAGCCCTACGGTTGGCTAATCGGGGTGAAATTGGCACCCAGGCGTTTCGGTTTAGCCTCAAGTCTGACAGCCTAGCGGCAGTGGTGCCGGTGTTAGCAGAAACGCAGGTGACCCTCAGCACCACTGAGGGACGCACTGCTCAGATTGCGCCAGACGATGTGCCCCGTCAGGGTAAAGACACGCCCTGCCAGCGCATTTTGCAGCCAGCCCGAGGCGAGAAGATTGTCACCGCCCTGATTTCTTCACTCGTGGAAGCGGCTGAGGCCGAATAGCCCCTACCTGACTCAGTAATTCGGTACAATCAGGCGACAATAAATTCAACCTCATCGTCTAAATCTGCTGTGGCTCCCGTTGTTCTAGAAAATATCTACAAAACTTTTCCCCGCCATCGCCGCGATCCCTCGGCTGGGCCGGAAGTTCCAGCTATATCGCTGGTCAGCGAGGCTGCCATAGCGACAGAGATCAACTCAACGACGGCGATCGCTGTGCTGCGGCGCATCAGCCTGACAGTGGCAGACGGTGAGTTTATGGTGTTAGTGGGGCCTTCCGGCTGCGGTAAAAGTACCCTACTGCGGCTGATTGCCGGCCTGGAAACCCTGACAGCAGGCAATGTTCGGGTGGGTGATCGCCTGGTAAACCAGCTCCCCCCCAAGCAGCGCGATATTGCTATGGTGTTTCAAAGCTATGCCCTCTATCCCCACCTGACGGTTTATGACAATCTAGCCTTTGGGCTGCGGCGGATGTCGCTGGCAACCGGGGCAGACAGCAGGCAGCAGGACGCCGTGAGTTCAGCCTGGTGGGAGTCGGCCCTAGTTGCCCTCACGCGGGTTTTGCCTAAAGGACTGCGGTACCTTTCTGAGGCAGAGCGCCAGGTCGATCAGCGGGTGCGCTCGGTAGCCAGAATGCTGCAGATTGAGCCATTGCTCAACCGGATGCCACGCCAGCTCTCCGGCGGACAGAAGCAGCGGGTAGCCTTGGGGCGAGCCATGTCTCGTAACCCCCAGGTATTTCTGATGGATGAGCCGCTCTCTAACCTAGACGCTAAGCTCCGCACTGAAACGCGAGCCCAAATCGTAGCCCTGCAGCGATCCCTAGGCATCACCACGATCTACGTCACCCACGACCAAACCGAGGCGATGACGATGGGCGATCGCATTGCCGTGATGAACCAGGGCCAAATTCAGCAGGTAGCCCCCCCTTTGGAGCTGTATCATCACCCGGCCAACCGTTTCGTAGCCGAATTTATCGGCTCGCCGCCGATGAACTTTATCCCCGTACAGGTGAAAGGCTCGCCCGTGATTAGCCATCCCCGGTTTCGCCTGACGCTGCCCGGCTGCTGGGAAGAAACTTTGCGCGCCCGCGAAGGTCAAACGGTTCTGCTGGGTATTCGCCCAGAACACCTGACAGTTGGGCTGCCAGCCCCTAAGAATCTCTGCGTCAGGGTCATGCGGGTGGAAGCTTTGGGCAACGAAACCTATATCACGGCAGATCTGGCCGGCGAACAGCTACAGGCCCGCTTGGCCGGTAGCCAGCCAGTCAAAATCGACGATGAGCTCTGGCTGGCGATCGCTGCCGAGCAGATCCACCTGTTCGATTTAGAAACCGAGCAGGCTATAGACCCAGCCTAATCCGCTCAACCGTTCAGCTGAATTCGCGCTAAAACGGTACTTTCTTTTTGCTAGCTTTGTCGCGCTCGTAGTTAAGTTCTTTCAGCTTCTTCATAATGCGGCTGAAATACTCTTGCAGATATTCTTCTAAAGTGGTGACTTCTGCCGGATCAATCTCAAACGCCTCGTACACCTCGTCCATCGGTGCATCAAGCGGCTTGCCGCTGGCGACCACTTCGGCAAAGGCCAGTCGATCTGAGAGGTTCCAGCCCCACTGAAAGAATCTAGCTACGCGGCGTACGCTTTTCAGCAGCCCCAGAGGCATCTGCGAAACCTTGGAATCTTGCCCAGAGAGACGCTCGCAAAGGCGGACAATTTCGTAAGCCCCCCAGGCTCGCGTCCCCGCCATCGGAAAGACGCGGTTTTCTGCGGCAGGCAGCTTCAGCGATTTAATTGCAAACCGGGCAATATCTTGCGTATTCATGTATGCGATTGGGGCCGCTTCCCCCATCACCCAAACGGCCTGCTTTTCCAAAATGGGAATTGCGTACTGACCAATGAGTCCCTGCATAAAACCGCAGGGACGCAGAACCGTATAGGTCAATCCTGATTCGGCTAAAAACTTTTCCGTACACCGCTTAATGTCCATCAGCGGCACGTGAGGATACTTCTCGGCATGGAGAATAGAGAAGAAAACGTAGCGCTCAACGCCCGCTGCTTTGGCGGCCTGAATTAGAGCGATTTTTCCTTCCCAGTCAACCTGATAAATACTCGCTGTATCGGTAGGCCGGGCCGTTGCGGCATCAATCACAGCCGTCACTCCCTCTAGAGCAGGCGGTAGAGTTTCTGGCTTGCACAAATTTGCCCGCACCAGAGTCGCACCCCACTCTCTTAAAAAAGCGGCTTTTTGAAAGCTGCGCACCAAGCACCGTACCTCGTATCCCTCATCCAGGGCACGGCGAACGAGCTGCCTTCCTAAAGTGCCAGTGGCACCAACAACGAGTAAAGTCATGAGGGAAATGTAACAAAACTTTGCTTTTATAAGAATATCAGATTATTCGACCAGCGGACATGATCCAATCCGAAGACTACTCTTCACCGCCCTGAATTCGCAGCATTAGGAAGCCTAGAGCTAGGCCCACCAAGATAAGAGAAAACGCTAGGATTGCTGAATTAAAGATTTCGCCACTCATAATGAGTCAATGTACTCCTCTTGCTAAATCAGCCCTAAACTGAGGCTGATGAAAAATAACTTTACTTGCAGACCAATTCTAAAACAGTTTGGGGCCGCTCCAGAACTGATTGCTGCTGGATTTAACTGACAACGCCATTTAACACCGTCCCCGTAGAAACCCATCTGCTTTGCTATGACCTCTAGCCGCCGTCCTCGACTAGCAATTACCCTCGGTGATCCTGCCGGCATCGGCCCTGAGGTAGTACTGAAGGCCCTGGCCGATAACCGCTGGCGATCGCTGGCTGAGAT
>JAAHIC010000156.1 GCA_010671965.1 Leptolyngbya sp. SIO4C5 | reverse complement strand
TGGTTGAAGTACAAGGCACCGTCCGCGACGATGTGATGACTATTAACATGATTGGCCCGGTGCTGGCGGTGGAGTCGTTTGAGCCTATCTGATTGTTAATTCTTACAACAAGGAATTAAACAGCTTTACGTTTTGATGAAAGATGAGGGCTAAGGTTAAGCAGGGCGATCGCAGTGGGGCTGTACTATCTAGCCCGCTGGTGATCTAGCTGTCTAACCGTGTTGAGATTGTCTAAGGAGACCCCTAAGTTGACCTACCTATCTCTGCTAGCGGCTGTACCCCCTACGCCCGAATGGAGTCCGAAAATTGCCATCGTCATGATCGTTTGCAACATCATAGCGATCGCTATTGGCAAGCTAACCATCAAATATCCCAGCGCTGACCCCCAGCTTCCTTCCCCCGAACTTTTTGGCGGCATGGGGCTACCGGCTCTATTAGCCACTACTAGCTTTGGTCATTTGCTCGGTGTAGGTGCCATTTTGGGCCTCACCAATGCTGGTGCCCTCTAGAGTTCCGGCTAAAGGCGTACGGTTGTAGGCTGTACGCCTTTAACTCCAGCCTAGCGGCAGAAAGATTTGGAGATAGGCCGCGATTAGGCGATCGCCCCAGAGCAGCGCGATCGCGCCACTAACGGCTAAGAAAGGGCCGAAAGGCATGGGCTGACGCCGACTCAGCAAGCCCAGCGCGATCGCCCCGCCCCCAATAAACGCCCCCAGCAAGCAGGCCAAAAACGTACTTAGCAGCAATCCGCCCCAGCCTAGCCAAGCCCCTAGCAGCGCCGCTAGCTTGCTATCTCCCCAGCCCATCGCCGTCTGCCCTAAAAAAGCGGCCCCGGCAATCGAAATTCCGTTAAACAACCACAGCCCCAAAACCGCCCCCAATAGGCTACCGACAAAGGCTTCTAAGGCGTTGGCAATAGCCGCTTCAGGGGCTGTGAGATAGGCCCAAGTAGCTGGCAAAATCAGTCCTAAAACTAAGCCAGAGCGAGTCAGGCTTTCCGGCAGCGTCAGGGTATCAATATCAATGAACGTCAGGGCCACTAGCCAGCTCAGCAAAATCCAGGCGCTCAGAGTTTCGTGATCCCAGCCAAAATGCCAAAAAGCGCCTAGAAACACAGCCCCAGTGAGCAATTCAACTAGCGGATAGCGAACTGAAATTGGCCGCTGGCAAAAGCGACAGCGCCCTCTCAGCCACAGCCAGCCTAAAACCGGAACATTGTCATAAAGCCGGAGCCGCCGCTGACATTTAGGGCAGCGAGACGGCGGATACAGCAGCGAAATGCCCGCTGGCAGGCGGTAGATCACTACGTTGAGAAAGCTGCCAATGGATGCGCCAAAAAAAAAGATCAGCAGCGAGGGGATAAGAATGCTCACAGCGTCCTGCTATCAGTTCAGGCTCGGCTCAATCTGATTTAGGGGAATGAAGCACTCATGGGGCAGCAGAACGGGTTTGCCGTTAAAGATTAGCTTGCCACGACGGCTATTGCGGCTAATTGCCACCCCCAGAGGACGCTGGACTTCATCAGGATGGACTTCGTAATAGGTGCGATAGATGTGACGGGCCGATCGCAGCAGCGCCGGATCGAGCAGGGGAGGTACCGGCTTTAGGTCGAGACTGGGTGGCCCCGGCGGTGTAAAACGCTCAGCTGGCTGTTGTAAGCTCTGCACGGTGATTGGACTCCCCTCTCTCGACTTCTACAATTGCTTTGGCTTGGACTGTTGCCTGCAAATATAACCTGCTGCTGCAGCGATCGCACGGATATATTTTTAGTCTAGCGCCTGCATTAGCGCATCACCCATTGCCTTACAGCCTACGGGAGTCATGCCCTCAGACATAATATCTCCGGTGCGATAGCCCTGATCGAGGACTTTGAGCACAGCCTGCTCCATCAGTGCTGCCGCTTCTGGCTGATTCAGGCCATAGCGCAGCATCATGGCGGCACTGAGCACCTGAGCGACGGGGTTGGCCTTATCCTGCCCGGCAATATCGGGCGCTGAGCCGTGCACGGGTTCAAAAACGCCGGGACCAGATTCCCCCAGGGAGGCCGAAGGCAACATGCCAATACTGCCCGTCAGCATGGCGGCGGCGTCTGAAAGAATATCACCAAACAGGTTGCCCGTCACAATCGTGTCAAACTGCTTGGGCCAGCGGACAAGCTGCATAGCGGCGTTGTCTACATATAGATGGGATAGCTCAACATTGGGATAGTCGGCGGATAGGGCAGAAATGCGATCGCGCCATAGCTGGGAAACTTCAAGCACGTTGGCTTTGTCTACAGAACAGAGGCGTCCCTGTCGCTTTTGCGCCGTTTCAAAGGCCACCCGGCCAATGCGATCGATTTCTGAGGTGGTATAGGCCATTGTATTGACGCCGCGCTGCTCGCCCGATTCCGCCTGAAAAACCCCTTTCGGCTCGCCAAAGTAGATGCCACCCGTCAGCTCCCGTACCACCATAATGTCCACCCCTTCAACCACTTCTCGCTTCAGGGAAGAGGCATCTACAAGCTGCGGCAAAATGGTAGCGGGGCGCAAATTAGCAAACAGCCCCAGTCCCGCTCGCAGTCCCAGCAGTCCAGTTTCAGGCCGCAGATGGCGCGGCAGGGTATCCCACTTATAGCCGCCGATCGCCGCCAGCAAAACCGCATCACTTTCCCGACAGCGAGCAAGGGTTGCTTCTGGGAGAGGGCTGTCTGTTTCATCGATGGCCGCGCCGCCAATTAGCGCCGTTTGAAAGTCAAAGGCCAAATCTAGCTTTTTGCCGACCTGCTGGAGGACATCCACCGTCACGGCCATGATTTCAGGGCCGATACCGTCGCCGGGAAGTAGGGTAATGCGAAAGCGTTGTGTCATGGGGGATGCCTAAAAACGAAAATAGTGTCCGAGAGCAGCAAAGGCTTTTCGGCTCCACATCATACCCCAGAACTTCCCATCGTAAAACGACGATAAAGATCTCGTCGGGTTGGTTTCAATTTGCGAAATCCCTCGCCAATAACCTGTAGTTCTGGCTAAGCTTGGCCTAATATTCTGCCACATCGGTTATGCCACAAACTCCAGCCGTCAAAACGCAAAACTTGACTAAACGTTTTGGCCGTCACATGGCGGTCAATGATGTGGATTTGGAAATTTATCCAGGGCAGGTCTATGGTTTGATCGGCCCCAACGGCGCGGGCAAAACCACCTTGATCCGAATGTTGACCACAGCCGAAGATGTCTCAGCCGGGGAAATTTTTATCAACGGGGAGAAGCTCAGAAGCGATCGCCCCCAGCCCTACATCAAGCGGCAGCTCGGCTATCTGCCAGACGACTATCCCCTCTACGACGATCTCGGCGTCTGGGACTATCTAGACTATTTTGCCCGTCTCTATCACCTGCAGGGACGGCAGCGCCAGCGGCGGCTGCAGGAGGTATTAGAACTGGTCAACCTAGAGCACAAGCGCCACAGCCGCATCACTAGCCTGTCACGCGGGATGAAGCAGCGTTTAGGCTTAGCCCGAACTATTCTGCACAATCCCACCCTGCTGCTGCTAGATGAGCCAGTATCTGGCCTCGACCCCATCGCCCGCCAGCAGTTTCGAGAGGTGATCAAGACGCTGCAGAGCCTAGGCATGACCATTTTGATCTCATCTCATGTCCTCAGCGACCTGGCTGAGCTGTGTACAGCTATCGGCATCATGGAGCTGGGTTTTCTAGTAGAGAGCGCTCCTCTGCAGGAGCTTTATCAGCGGCTCAGCCGTCAACAAATCTGGATTTCAACCCAGGATGATTCGCAGCGAGTAGCAGCTTGGCTATCCCAGGCGGCCAGCGTCGCAGGCATTGAGATTGATACCGCCAGTTCGCTGAGAATGCAGTTTTCTGGGACTCAGGCTGAAGCTGCAGAACTGCTGCGATCGCTCGTTGAAGCAGGTTTCTCAATCTACGATTTTCGCTGTGTTCAAGACAGCTTAGAAGATATTTTCTTCAAAGTAGGGCATCAACAGTCTTCTTAAACAGCTTAGGGACGCGGGGCGTCACGTCTACGCCCATACCATTCACGCGATTACACCTTTAGTTCTACCTTCGCAACCATGCTTAACGCTCTTTTCGATCGCCTTGGCAACTGGAACCCTCAGCTTCTGCGAGAGCTGAAGGGGCGGCTGCGCCCCCGCAATCTCATCGCCGCGATCGCAATCTCTGCTATCAGCCAGCTCATTTTGCTCTCCTTCTTTGGCGCTCAGCTCCCCCCTCAATTCAATCCGCATGAGCATCTAAGGCTCACAACCCTACCCGAAATCAATTTCACCTTTGGTACCAGCGACATCCCCAACTACCCTCCCAATCTCAGGGTGGAAGGTCTTAACTATAAAGTTGGCAATATTTATCAGGGCGGCACAGAACCTGCAGAGAACGAGCGGCTAGAGGTCAGAGATCGAATTTGGGAAATCAACGGTCAGACCATTGATACCTTCTATGACAGCTACGAAGAGGTTAACAGGGCTCTGCAAGGAATAGCGGCTAATCGCCCTGTGCTCAACAGCAGCGCCGTGACCGAGGACGTTACGCTGCGAGTCGAGCGGCCCGGTGTAGGCCAGTTGACCCTGCAGATCCCTCGCGCCGCGGTGCTGGACACTTACAGTCCTTATTGCATTCCTGATTCTGCCGCTAACGTCGAGCCCTATTATCATCGAGGTTCCTACGGCTCTAACCACTGTCAGCTCAACTCAGAAAAAACTGCTTTTGTAGTTAACTGGTCAGCCTGGCATCAAGATGTCTTCCGCTGGTCGAGCCTGATGCTGGTTGTTGGCCTGCTAGCGGCAGGTAGCTTTGTCCTGATTCAAAACCTTGAGCGAGAGCAGCGCCGAGGGACGCTAACGTTCATTCGGCTCAGTCCCCGTTCTAGTCTCAACATCTTGACCGGACAGATTTTGGGCGCGCCAATCGCTATTTACATTGCCGCCGCCCTGATGCTGCCGCTACATATTGTATCGGCGCTGCGATCGGGAGTTTCTGCAATAGAACTCGTAGCCTTTTACAGCCTATTAGGCGTAGCTGGCTGCTTTTTCTTCAGCTTGTCGCTTTTATTGGGTTTAGTAAGCAAGGGACTGGGCGGGCTTTTAGCCTGGCTAGTGGCGGCTGGTATCTTTCTGCTGCAGCTCTTTTTAGGGATTGCGGTAAGTGAGGGCAACTTAGGCAATCCGTTCACGCTGCACTGGCTGATTTTGTTTTCACCCGCATCGGCTTTGCACTTTTTGCTGGGCTTTGCGGAGAAGTCCTCGTCTCAAGAATTTCAGTTTGCCACTCATAAGCTGACGCTGCTGAGCTTTGTAGGGCTGTTTTGGGTGAATGGGGTGGCTTGGAGTCTCTGGCTGTGGCACGCCCTCAGACGTAAGTTTGTCAATCCGCAAGTGCCGCTGCTGCAGCGACGCTACAGCTATTTGATGACCGTCTGTTTTGAAGTTTTTCTGCTGGGATTTGCCGTTAGCAGTGGCTACTATCAGGAAGACATTGCCCTTGTCGCCTTTCTCAATGTGCTGTTTTTAGGGTTGCTGATTGCGGCGCTACAGCCATCTCGTCAAACGCTGGAAGACTGGGCCAGATTCCGGTTATCTGAGCAGCGATCGCAGCGGCAGCCCCTGATTAAAGATCTAGTGCAGGGTGAAAACAGTCCGGCAATTTTGGCGATGGGGCTGAACATTGCGATCGCGCTAGGATTCATGACTATCTGGACAGCTCATAACGAGACATTTTCTCTCTCCTACGAGTTACTGAGCTACATCGCTTTAGGCGGTCTGCTGCTAATTTACGCCAGCATCAATCAGGTGTGGTTCCTAACGCCGGTCAATCGGCCTGAAGTTTGGTCGCTGGGCACCCTGCTGGTGCTGATGATTGCGCCGCTGTTTGCGCGGCTGCTGCTAGAGGAAGTTGCGGCTCTAACCAGCGTTCAGTTTTTAGAGGCGGTAGCGGTTCCCTGGATGATGAACTCTGCGATGGGGAGTTATGGCTGGGCCATTCTTAGTCAGTGGCTGCTAATTTGCTTGCTCAACCTGGTAACGCTACGTCAGCTCCGCAAAGCGGGAGAATCTAGTTCCAAAGATCTGCTAGCCCCGTCCCGGGCAGCCCTACCGTCAAAAGCTCGCTAACAGATGCGTCCTCAGGCGCCTACCTACGTCTACTTACACGGGTTTGCTTCTGGCCCCGGCTCAGCTAAAGCGCAGTTTTTGCGATCGCGCTTTCATGAGTCGGGGCTAACGCTGCAAATTCCCGATCTCAACCAAAACGATTTTAGTCACCTAACGCTGACGCGGCAAATCCAGCAGGTCTTGGCGCTGGTGACAGCGGCTGAGCAAGTCGTCTTAATCGGCTCTAGTCTGGGCGGCCTCACCGCTGCTCTACTAGCCGAGCAGCCTGCCCTAACCCAGAAACTGCAGCAGCTAGTGCTGCTCGCGCCCGCTTTTGGCTTTTTGACCCACTGGCTACCGCAGCTAGGTCCAGACTCGCTACGCCGGTGGCAGCAAACAGGCTGGCTGGATATCTATCATTACGGTGAAGAACGCTTGTTGCCGCTGAGCTATGAGTTTGTCATTGATGCTCAGCAATATGCCAGTTTGCAGCTGCAGCCAGCCGTTCCCACGCTGATTCTGCATGGCCGCCAGGATGAGGTTATTCCGGTTCAGGCCAGCCGTCAGTATGCCGCAGCCCGAGCGGGGGTCAGCCTAGTTGAACTAGAGAGCGACCATTCTCTGACAGATGTCCAGAGCCAGATTTGGCTAGAAACCCAGAATTTTCTGGCCGTCACGACGCCCAGCTCACCTCAAATTCTATAAAAATTAGGTACTCGCCCGCGGCGCTAGCAACCAGTTTAGGAGCAGAGCTTTACTTACTTGCCGGGAGCCAGATTGAGCGCTCCTTTCGGATAAGCAATTCGCTTGTGATTATACTGCTGCCACACCTGCACAAAAATATCGGCAATTACCGCCATATTCTCGCGGCTGAGGCAAGAGTCTACCAGCTGACCGTCTCGCCAGCGGGCGCGGAGAATTTTGTTGACCATAGACAAGGCTTCTTCTGGCGTGGCCTCTTTCAGCGATCGCAGCGCCGCCTCACAGGAATCGGCCAGCATGACAATGCCCGTTTCTGGCGACTGGGGAATCGGCCCAACATAGCGAAAGTCTGATTCTGACGGCTCAGCAGCGGCATTAGTCTGGGCCCGCTCTTTAGCCTGGTGATAAAAATAGCTAATTAGCATCGTCCCCTGATGTTCGGGAATAAAGGCTTCAATCGCCTGGGGTAAGCGGTGCTTACGGGCCATTTCAATCCCCTTGGTGACATGTTTTCTGATGATATCGACGCTTTGCCAAGGATCATCAATTTCATCATGCTTATTGACGCCGCCCATCTGATTTTCAATAAAACCCTGGGGGTCGTGCATCTTGCCAATATCGTGATAGAGGGTGCCCGCTCTCACTAGCTCCACGTTACAGCCCAACGCTCGCGCCGCCGCCTCTGCTAGCGAAGCCACAAATACGGTGTGCTGAAACGTGCCGGGAGCGTTGGCAGCCAGGCGCTTGAGCAGGGGGCGGTTGGGATTCGCTAGCTCGGCTAGGCGAATGGGCGTTACTAAATCGAATAGGTGCTCTAGGTAGGGACTGAGGCCAATCGCAACAATACTCCAGGCAATGCCGTAGAGCGCCTGTAGCCCTGAAGCCGAGAGGATACTAATCCAAACCACGCTGGAAACGGGGCTGAGCATTAGGGTTAGCACTAAGAAGACGAGGCCCTGGGTTATGCCAACCACGCCGCCTAGCAGAGCCAGCTCTTCGCGCGATCGCAGGCGGGCCGCCACCAGCGCACCCACTAAAGCCCCTGCAGCGCTAGCTACCAGTGGGATATTGCCTAACCCCGTGCCAATAGGCAGCATAACGGCAATTAAACCTACAACAGTCCCCCCCAGGGCGGCACCATAAAAGCTGCCAATCAGTAAGCCAACAGCAGGCAAGCTAACCGCCGGGAACCCAACGGCAATTAGCCCAGCCGAACTTACGGACACTAGCATAATCAGGCCATAGTCTCGCCGCCGCAGTCCCGAAGAAGAGAAGCGTTCAACCAAGACAAAAACGGAAACGCCTCCCCCAACCAGAAGGCCGAAGCCAATCAGGCCCAGCCAGTTGAAGCGACGACGGCTAAGCTGAAAATGATCTAGTAAAACGAAGTCGTCCTGAGTAATCGGTTCGCCCTCGCGCACAATCACTTCACCCGCATCGATAGGCACCGTCACCGGATCCACATTCTGCGCCACCTGCTCGGCCTGAATCCGCGTTTGCTCCAGGTCAGA
>JAAHIC010000155.1 GCA_010671965.1 Leptolyngbya sp. SIO4C5 | reverse complement strand
TATTGGCGAAGCTAGCGGCTTTTTAGCAACTTATGCAATTTGGACAGGTCATTCTCTGCGCCAAATCGTCACGGAGACGCACCATATTCGCAAGCTGCGGACAATACCCGCGGCTGCCATTACCTGAATTGCTTCAAAATCTGGATCGTCGTGAGCCACATCGTCGAACCAGAAGATAGGCATCCCGTTACGGGTCAGGAAGCCCTGCAGCTTGCGAATATGGTGCGTCTCCGTGACGATTTGGCGCAGAGAATGACCTGTCCAAATTGCATAAGTTGCTAAAAAGCCGCTAGCTTCGCCAATGGCCCACTCCATCGGATGCATCCGATAAGCGGCGTTGGTGATGTGGCTGGTGCCAAGACTTTTGGAGGACAGGATTAAGCCTTCGGTTGCGATCGGGATCAGCGCGGAGAGGGGCAGCGTAAACGGCAGCGCAATCACGTCCTTACCCTGCGGGCTGACGTGACCAGGTTCATCGTTGCCGTGTAGATCTAGATAGTGGTACTGGCCAATGCCAGCGGTATCGTCAAAGCAGCGGGCGCGGGCCTGATTGGGGAAGAAGGCTAGAGCCACGTCTTCATGACGAATCGTGGTGAGGGCGATGCCGCGCCGGGCTTCACGAATATAGGGTTCTAGGGCTAGGCCATCGCTCGTCCAGGTTAGATCGCCGCGCAGCTTCAAGTTGGGCAGGCCGTGGGTTTGCAGATAGTAGAGATAGGCCAGGGTGCGATCGCGCGATCGCTGTAGATGAAGCTGTCTAACTTCGGGTGGAACCCCGACCAGCCGCCCCGGTCGGTAGTCATTGCCGCAGCAAAAAGCGCGGTCGGGTTCTTTGGAAGTGCCCCAGTTAATAACGCTGACATCACCTGGCAGCACCTCTTTTTCGTGAAGGCTGCGGCGAGCCAGACGCCGATAGCGGAAAATGCCAAAATCGCTGAAGAAGTCCCATTTTTGCCAGCCTGCCCGCTTGTCTTGCGTCCAGAAGCGTTCAGTAAACTCATGCGCTCCTAACCAGGGGGCTTGACCATAGCCAGACGGCAGCTTGATGGCGCTGTGGCGCTCTAGGGAGGTATATTCCACCACCGCGTCCCAGGTGATTGACTGCTGACACTGGGGCCGCGCCACCTCTGGCAAAATGGCCTCTCCGGTTTCGTGCCGGGCTTCCTGGCCTACCCGCGATTCAATGTTGCCAATTTCTAGCAAATCGCCTAAGTCGGTCGCCTCAATGACGATCTTGGCCTTGACGGTAAAAGTCAGATTCCGCCTGCGATCGCGAAAGACGACTCCGGTGACGCGGCGTGGCTGTCCTGATGGTGACTGGGTGAGCACCTGAACCGGATCAGCTTCTACAATCAGCCTCAGCTTCTGGCTGTCGAGATAGGGGGCGATCGCCTCATTCATCGCCGTCGCCGCCACGACCGGCGTGACGCTCAGCGGACTGACCCAGCTTCCCCCCGGATTACTCACCTGGCGGTTTTGGACAGGCTGCAGCGATCGCAGTCGTTCACGAAACTGCCGCTGCGCTTTAGAAATAGCAAATTGCTCTCCCGCTAGCTGTAGCGGACCAGCCGCTTGCCGCAGCAGGTCACCGTCATCGGAGGCGGGTAAAGCCTGGGTGGTGAACTGCCCGCCTACAATTCGCTGGGGCTGCACTAAGCACAGGTCTAAGTTATTTTTCAGTATGGTCAGGCTGGCGGAGTAGGCTGCCAGGGAACCGCCCACAACTAAAATCGAGCAGTTGAGAGTTTGCCCCTGGGCGGGTTGGGTAAACGCGGCCTCGGCGAACACGCCATTAGACTGAGAGGGCATAGAAGAACGCTTGGCAAATAAATCTAAGTTTGCCGATTTCGTCCCGCAATGACCAGTCTTTCCGGTAAAAATTCAAACTGGCTAGCAAGGGTCTGATGCGCAACTTGATAAATGCTTTGCACAGAGCGATCGCGCTGACTCACCTCGACTGCGCTCCACTGGTAGTCCACCTGAAATCGACTGCCATCGGGAGCGCTGACAACTTGTTTACGCAAAGCCGTCAGCAGCGGCGTCAGCGGCACCTGCGCCACTGTGATGTTGGCCAGGCCGACAATAAACTCACCATTGCCCCAATATCCTAGCTTGGCACTGCTAGGCAGATGGGACTTGAACGCTGTGCCCCAGCGCTTCAGGATCTGACGGCCACAGAAGTGACCGTATTTGAGATTGATGTCGGCTAGCCCAGTGAGCTGAAACAGGACAAACACAAAAGGGGCGCGATCGCTCTGTTGGATAAGCTGTTCTAGCTGCTGCTGCGAGTGGGACTGATTTGCCAATCCGGTCTTAAAGTCCTGATGAGCCAAAGTTTGCAACAGGCGGCTGCGCTCTAGCCGATTGGTGAGACGGGTCAAAAGTTCTGGCCCCAAAATCGGTTTAGTCACATAGTCGTCAGCGCCGATGGCAAAGACCTGCTGGATGGTTTCGCTATCCTGATGGGCAGTGAGAAACACGATGGGCAGATCTTGCCAGTCCGGATCGATGCGGACAGCCTGGCACAGCTCAATGCCGCTAAATTCCGGCATTTCCACGTCCAAAATCAGCACATCCGGGCGTGCTGCCTGGAGGGTTTGCCAAAACTGGCTCGGATCGCTCAGCGTCACCACTCGTAGTCCCCAGGGTTCCAGCATGGGCTGCAGCGAACTCAGCAAAACCGGGTCGTCGTCTACCGCTAGCACCGTAGCTGTCTGTGCCCGGCTGTGGCTGAGACACTGGTTGACCCGTTCCCAAAGCTGAGTGGCTGTGACTGGAGGAACTAGAAGCTCCTGAATGCCAGCGGCGGCTAGCTGAATCCGGGCGTTCAGGTCATCTGTCTGAGCTAGTACGATTGTGGGGATGGCGGGCGATCGCGCGGCTAAGTCCGCCAGCAGGGACAAGTCTGTTTCTGACTGCTCAGGATCAGCCATATCAAGCACCACCAATTCTGGCGATCGCGATCGCAGTAGGTGCTGAGCGGTTTGCGTCTCAGCCACCTGCTGCCAGCCCAGACTTGCAGTCTCAGCCAGCGACTGTAGCTGGTTACAAAGCGGCGAGTCACGGCTGATGAGCCATAGTTTTGGCTGGCTCTGGCTACTGGAAGGGACAGAGGAAGTAAGGTTCAGTATGGTTTCTAACTGCTGTACTAGCGGCAATATGGCGGTGATGTCAGAAGCTGTCTCACTCGCCCACAGACGCTCCAGCGTTCTAGCAATCTGAGTGCCCGCCTGCCGCTCAAACATTCCCAGCACGCCCGCTAGCTTATGGGCTGCCGTCGCCGCTGCGGCCCTTAGCTCCTCAGTGAGCTGGTTATTTTGCAGAGCTGCCGTTGCTGCCGCGATCGCCTCTAAACGAGCTTGCATCCGATCAGCGTGTTGCTGCCATAGGGCCGCCATTGCCTGATTAAAGTTTTGTTCGACCGTAACCGGAGTGACTGCCTCAGCGGTAGACTGAGGCGGAATCGCGCTTTGAGGCGTCAGCTTATAGCCTAGACCGTAGACGTTTTCAATCCAGTCAACGGCTCCTGCCTGCTTCAGCTTTCGCCGCAGTCCTTTGACATGAGCCTTGACGCTATCTTCCAGGGGTGGGTCGTCAAACGTCCAGAGATGTTCCACAATCTGACCCCGACTAAACACCCGCTGGGGATTGCGCATGAATAGCTCTAGCAGGCTGTATTCCTTCGGGGTTAGCTTCAGCAGCGTTTGCCGATAAGACACTTCACAGCGAATAGGATCCAACCGCAGATCGGCTATTTCCAAAATGGATGAAGGCGTAACGCTACCGCGCCGCAGCAGCGCTCTTACCCTAGCCTGCAGCTCCCCTAGGTCAAAAGGCTTGATCAGATAATCGTCTGCCCCGGCATCTAAACCGCGGATTCGCTCCTCGGTTTCATCTTTGCCAGTCATCAACAGGATGGGGGTGGTATTTCCTTCATGACGAAGTGCCTGACAGACGGCGATACCGTCTAGCCGGGGCAGACCCACATCTAGCAGAATGAGGTCATAGGTGCCGCTCAGGCCGTATTCCAGGCCGAACTGTCCGTCGTCAGTGCAATCGACGGCATGGCGCTGCTCCCTGAGAGTCTGCATCAGCAAATCACTGAGAATCTCGTCGTCTTCGATCAGCAGTATTCGCATAGCGTCCCTCTCGCTCAATCTGACCTCAGGTTAATCAGGGAATCGAGAAAATACCGAGAAGCTCTACAAGAATTCCAATTTTTGCCCCACTCACCTAAAATGGGCGATCGCAGTTTCAAGGGGTGCGCTGCGCTTTTCTTCTATGCCCTGCGGGCTATATGGCACCCTCCGGCCCGCCCGCTATCCCCTGCTTCTACTTGGCATTAAAGCCGGTAGTTGACGTTGAAATAGACTCGCAAGCGCGATGTTGGATCGCCCGGATCGTCTAGCTCAATCAGCGGTACGCCAAAGTCTAGGCGCGTATCCCACTGGGACGTGAGATTGACAATAAAGCCGACCCCGGTTCCTAACAGAAAATTGTCGTCAGTTGTTTCTGTCTCGTCGAAGCGATTCCACACCGCGCCCATATCGACAAACGGGGCCACCTGAATCCGAGGATTGCCGCCTTCGTCGCGCTGCAGCGTGATCCGATCTTCCACCGAAAAGCGAAAGCCGCCGTCCCCAGCCCGCACGTTTTGGCTGTAGCCGCGAACAGACTGGCCGCCCCCCACGATAAACTGCTCCGACCCCAGCAGACTATCACTGGCCAACTGCAAATCACCCTGAATAATCAACAGGTGATCAGCGCCAAGGCGCTGTACCCGCTGGATTTGCCCTAACCAGCTAAAAAACTGGCTGTCGGGTTCTGGGGAGTCTGCCGTTGTGGCGTCAAAGGCATCAATGCCAAAGCTAAACTGCGATCGCAGTGCCCAAGCCCCCGACAAATCCCGTCGCAGATAGTCCTGTCCAAACTGAATGACACTCACCCGGCTATCCTGCTGAATAAAGTCAGCAATCAGGGTTTCCCCATCCCGGTGACGAAAGCCCAGAGATAAGGCTAGCTCCTCGCGTGGCGTACGAATCAGCGGCTGGCGGAAACTGGCCTCATAGACATCGGCAGAGCCGCGCACGTTGAGGGCAAAGCCAATCGAGTCTTCGTCAATAATTTTAAAGTTGCTGGGGGCAAAGCGAAGCTGCAGGGTGCCGTTCATGGCGTTCAGCGGTACTCGGTAGCCCAGTTCGTAGATCTCAGAGCCAGTTTCGCTAGAAAGATAGGCCGAAGTAAACAGTTCGTCCCCTAAACCTGCCGGATTGCGGTAGCGGATATTGGCGCTTACCCGCTCCTGGCCGACGCTGATGGGGGAGTAGTTGTCGGCGGAGAGGGTTACTGCCAGAGCCTCTGCTTCATCTACCCGCACAATCAAAATGCTCTCGCCGGGACCTTCTCCGGCCCGCAGGCTTGCTTCAATATTGTCAAACAGGGGATCGGCCCGCAGCAGCCGTAGCTGATCTTCCAGTTCGGCCTGATTGAGAGGCTGTAGCCCTGCCAGCGCAATGCGATCGCGCACATAGCGCCGCAGGCGCGCCGTTCCCTCCACCTGAATGTCAGCCAGTCGCCCCTCAATCACCGTAATCTGGACTGTGCCATCGGTGACGGTCTGGCTGGGCAGAATGGCGCGGGAGGTAATGTACCCCTCTTGTAGGTAAAGGGCCGTAATCGCGTCGGCGGCCTGCTGCAGCTCCGCCAGCGTCAGGGAACGATTTTCAAACGGGGCGATCGCCGCTGTTAAAGTCTCTTGGTCAAACACGGTGCTGCCCGTCACCTGAATATCCGTTACCTCGACGCGGGTTTCATCGGGGCTGGCCGGAGCCGCTTCTACGGGCGGTGCTGGGGGACTAAGGGAATCGTCTTCTGGCGGCAGCGGTTCCGGATCGGGAGCTTGGGGAAAGCGATCGCGCTCAGGTTCAAGCTGGGCCACTTGGGGAGAGCGTTCTGCCACGGGCGCAGTGGTTAGCAACGGGGTTGAGGCAGCTTCCGGTACCAAAGTGGGCGTCACGGTGGGCTGTAGGGCTGCGATCGCGGCTGGATCAACCGCCGCTGTCTCAGAGGGACTGGCGGGCAGCACCGGGGATATAGCGACTGCCCGTGATGGCAAATAGCCCATGACGAGGCTCAGCAAAGTTGTCGTCCAAGCAGCACTCTGGTATTTCATGCCCCCGTTCCCCATACATCGATTAGCAGTATCCGTTTAGACACCGTACCGCACGGCATAGCATCACCCAAATTATCCCGCCCTTCCCGGCAATATCCGAAAAATTCACCAGGATTTGCCAAATTTTTATTACCAAGGACTGCCAATCATGGTAAATGCCGACCAAAAGTAGGGATGAGACAGGGTGCCTAAGTTTTGGGCCACCGTGTCTGGCAAGGGCAATTCTCCCCCAGACCAGTCCAGCACGCCGCCCATCACCGCAGTATCGCCGCGCATCATCGCTAGCTGGGCCTGTCGCAGGGCTTCAGCCCGAATGGGGGTTGTGCGCAAGGCGCTATAAAACTCAATCATGAAGCTAGCGGCGCTAACATCATCTACTAGCCACAGACTGGCTAGAGCGGTTTTAGCTCCGGTTTGGACTGCCAGTCCGGCAAAGCCTAGCTCTGCCTGGGTGTTGCCAAGCGCTGTCCGGCAGGCACTCAGCACCAGCAGTTCTACGAGGGGATCGCTGAGCTGAAGCTGGCGAATCTCAGCTAGCTGCACCCGCCGATCCCAGAACTGAATAAACGAATTCTCTAAGCTGCCTTCGTTAAACTCGCCGTGGGTGGCCAGATGCAGCAGACTAAAGGGGCGATTGCGCCGCTGCTCTACCAAATTGCTCGGCGTAAACTGGTCATTAATCAGGGCTTCTCCCGGCCATAGCTCACCCGTAATCTGGGACAGCTCCACCTGAACGGCGGGCAAATCCGATAGCTGAGCAAAGTCAGAGGCCCCCATTGCCAATACCTGTGCTCCCCGTACGTCCTGATAGCGGGTATCGGTGAGGCTGAGGCTGGGCATGAGCGCAACGCTGTACTGCTCAATGATGAAGCCGCCCCCGCTGTGCAGTGCCGCAATCGGCAGCGATCGCAGCCCGGCATCAAGCACAAAGGAAATGTGCTGCACGTTTTGAGCTTCCAGTTCTGGGGCCAGCGGCGTGATAATCCAGTCGTAGAGCTGCTGGGCTGGAGCTAGATAGCTGGTAGTGCGGCGGCGCGTGCGATCGGTGACTTCTCGCCGGAGCTGACTGGCGACTTCTAGCATTTGCGATCGCGTTACTTCTGGCAGGCGCACCCGCACCGGATCCTGGCCGGGCGTGACTAAGATTAGCTCTAGCTGATCGGTGGGCTGCTGGGGCTGATTGGACTGGGCTATGTATTCACTGTCTGCCTTGAGCCCAGCCTGTGCTCCAGAAGCTAGCTGAATCGTGTCCTCAGTTTCCGGCTGAATGACGGGCTTAGTCGCCTGCTGTACGCCGCTAGCCGTAGGCGTGAACGCGACATAGATAATCGCGGGCGTTGTCCCTGCAGTTTGAACAATTTCCTGAAGTCTTTGCTGTCCCTGGTCAATGGACTGAATTGGCACCGTCTCTTCTAGCCCTAAATAGCTGGCAAAATCCTGGGTAAAGGCAGTCTCAATGTCTCTGATCCTTTGCTCGATTTCAACGGGGGTTTCCGCCTCTGCGCCTAAAACTGCTGAGCGATCGAGATTCGGCCGCACCGTCAAATTTTCCTCGCGGCAATCAGGTAGGCATTCCACATTGACAAAACTGGGGCTGCCGGGGGGGAGACTAGGGGGCGGCGGGGGCGGCGGCGCGATTGACTCAATTGAGACGCCATTTCTGGCGGTAGTAAACAGGATTTCCTCGGTAGGGGCAAAGTTAAACGCTGTAGAACTATTGGCGATCGCGGCGGCTGAACCATTTTGACTGGCATCGCCTACGGTAAAAGCAATCTGACCGTTGCCCCCGTGAGCAATACTAATCGGACCGCCATTGCTAGCAACGCTGGCGCTGCCGTTGCTGAAGGTAAAGCTATCTAAAATCTGAATAAATCCGCTGGCCGCAGATAGGAGAATAGGGCCAGATCCAGCCGTGGCATTGACCGTATTTGCTTGAATATTGGCGTTATTAGAAGTTAATTCAACCCTGCCGCCTGAGAGAATATTACCGACCGTCAAATCTCCCTGAGTCGTGGCTGAAATATTGCCTCCGGCGTCAATATCAATACGGGCGTTGGCGACATTAATTTAACAGCGTTGGGGAGCGGCGGCGGTATTCAAGCCAATTCACCGCTCGTCTCCACTGGGGGCAATGTCAATCTGAACGCAG
>JAAHIC010000154.1 GCA_010671965.1 Leptolyngbya sp. SIO4C5 | reverse complement strand
CGTAAACAGCAGGCTGCCAGTCTGCCAGCTGTTTACGGACTTAGCCGGCTTCACCCGCCTGTTAGAGGCCAGCGCTACCCAAGGACGGACGGGGGCAGAAACCCTCCTAGCTCTGCTCAACCGCTACTTTGCCCAAATGATTGAAATTATCAGCAAGTCGGGGGGGAATCTGCTGGAATTTACCGGCGATGCCCTGCTGGTCCAGTTCACCAGTAACGGCCAGCGCAATGAGGTTGAGCAGGCTGTTCATGCGGGCTTGCGGATGCAGCGGGCGATGCAAGACTTTGCCTATCTAGAAACGCCCCAGGGTACTCTATCGCTGCAGATGCGGGTGGGAATTCACGCTGGCAGCTTTGTCACGGCGGACATTGGCACCCCAATGCGTATGGGGCATGTGCTGCTCGGGAGAGCCGTACAAATTGCTAAGCAGGCGGAGGGGGAAGGGGAAATCGGCTGTGTATCCCTGACGCAGGCTACGGGCGATCGCGTCTCTGAGCGGTTTCGGCTGCGGGCGGCTCATCCGGGCCACATGATTGTGGTAGACGATCTGACAGACGAGCGGCTAGGAGAATACGACATTACCCTCAACCGGCGTCGGGCTGCCTCTCCCATCTTGTTTGATCGCAGCGTCACCGGCCTGATTGCCGAAATTCAGGCAGCGGTGCAGATGATTGAGCCGCTAGCCAGCCATTTGCCTCGTTCGGTGTTGCAGCTGCTAGTGGACAATGCCGCCCAGCGCAACATTCCCCCCGCTTTTCCGACGATAGCCGTGGCCTTTGTCAACCTGATGGGCCTGCCAGAATCGGTCGATGACGCTCGCCCAGATGAAATTGGCGAGATTGTTTACTGTTTCTCCAAGGCGTTTGCCCTGATGAACGGCGCAGTGGAGCGGCGCAGCGGCATTTTGCAAAAGGTCACCTACCACTCGATCGGTTCCGAAATTTTGATTCACTTTGGCGTACTCAACCCGGATGCCGGCGATGCCCAGCGGGCGGTTGAGGCAATTCTAGCGATCCGCCACCTGATTAACCAAATCCCGCCGCCCAACGTGCAGGGAGAACCGATTCAGCTCACCTGTCGCATCGGCATGACCTACGGTCCCGTTTTTGCGGCAGAGATTGGTGCTCCCAGAGGCCGCCGCGAATTCAACGTGCTGGGAGATACGGTCAACACGGCTGCCCGGCTGATGAGTCAGGCCCAGCCTGATGAGATTCTGATCAGCGAAGCGCTGCGGCAGCAGCTAGGCGATCGCTATTCCCCCCACCTGCTGGGCAAATTTTTGCTCAAGGGCAAGACTCAGCCCCAGTCCGTTTACAGTTTGGACTCCAGGCACAACGGCAAGCCGTCTTGAAACGCCAGTAGTTCCCCCGGCGGCAGCGGCGTCCACACTTCGTTGTCGGTCAGCGGGGCGGTGGTGATGACGGCAACGCGATCGCTGGGCGTGGTCAGTTCCTGAAAGTCTACGGTTAAATCGGCGTCAATCAGATGGGCGGCGGCAAAGGGAGCCTGCCGCACGATATAGCAAAGCCGGGTGGAACAGTGGGCAAAGAAGTGATCGCCATCCGAGAGCAAATAGTTAAAGCTGCCCTTAGCAGCGATCGCCTGGGTCACTTCCTGCAACACCTGATAAAGCTGCGGCAGTGACGGCTTGGCGTGGGGAAACCGACGATGTAGCGTATTCAAAATTAGGCAGAAAGCCCGTTCGCTATCGGTTTCTCCCACCGGCTGATACACCCCATCCATCCGGGGATAAAAATCGGGCAAATCGCCATTGTGGGCAAAAATCCAGTAGCGGCCCCACAGTTCCCGCCGAAAGGGATGACAGTTTTCTAAAGAAACTTGACCAAACGTGGCTTTGCGAATGTGAGCAATGACGTGAGTAGACTTAATCGGGTAGTGCCGCACCAGTTCCGCCACGGGGGACTCACAGGACGGCTTTTCATCCACAAACAGGCGACAGCCCGCCCCTTCAAAAAAAGCAATGCCCCAGCCGTCCTGATGCTCGTCAGTTTTACCGCCCCTAGCTGCAAATCCCTCAAACGAAAAACAAATATCCGTAGGCACGTTACAGTTCATGCCGAGTAGCTGGCACATAGTTGTTGACTGGCGACAACCCAATAGCTTTGTCCATCGATTCTAGCCGTAGGTAGACATCATCAGGGCTAAATATGAACAAACTGGTAGACGACTGGCCTAAGCTTTGCGCAATACTGAAGAAGCAGTCCCCAAGATCGCCTTACTGTGCAGATTCCAGAGAAAGAAGTCTACAACGACAACCTGTTCGATCGCGTTTTTATCTGGCTGTTTAGCCGTAAGATTGCAAAGGCGCTAGGACGGGGAACCTCGCTGTCTGGCTATGACGGCTTTGTTGACCTCTCTAAAAAAATCATGCAGGGCCGCAATGCCCAAGAGCAGCAGGAAACTGTAGCCGTGGTGCTGCAGTCCCTGGTGCCTGCCCCGGTGCTGTGGCTGATTCGCACTGCCTTTTCGCCCACCCGCCGCGTTTGTGAGCTAAATGCCTGGTTTGCCACAGTGCTGTTTGAATGGCTGGTCGGTCCCTGTGAGGTCAAAGCAGTGGAGTTCACCGATGCCACGGGGCAGCACCGACAGCAAAATAGCGGCGTCCAGATTGAAAAGTGTCGCTACCTAGAGCAGAGCCGCTGCGTGGGCCTCTGCGTCAACATGTGCAAACTGCCTACCCAAAACTTCTTTACCCAGCAGTTTGGCATTCCCCTCACCATGACGCCAAATTTTGAAGATTTTAGCTGCGAGATGGTGTTTGGCCAGCCGCCGCCGCCGCTGGAGACCGAAGAAGCGGCCCAGCAGCCCTGTTTAATGGCCCAGTGCGAGATGGCGAATCCGGCAGCGCCCTCCTGCCCCAAGGTGAAAGCGTAGTCTAGCGATCGCGCTCTAAGTCCTCGATCACTCGTTGTAAATACCAGGCTTCCGGCTTACCCGGATACCGCTGGCGGGCGATCGCCAGCAGCCGCTCGGCCATCTCCCAGGTACCGCCCACGAGCTGAGCTAGCTGGTGGTGTAGTTCCGACAGGCTGGTTGTGGCTGGCTGACGGGACACTTTGGACTGCAACTGCTGCACCTGATCGAGGGCCTGCTGATAGCGGGGCCAGTCGCCCTGATTGAACCAGAGGTTAGCCGCCTGCTGAAAGTCCTCCACCGCGCCGCTAAAATTTTCCAAAGCTGCTTGGGCTGAGGCCCGCTGCCAGTAAATCTCAGCCTGATCGGCCTTGAGCTGCAGGGCCTGCCCGTAGAGCTGCACTGCCTGGCGGTAGTCCTCTAATTGCTGGTAGGCATTGCCGCACTGCAGGTAGAGTGCCGCCTGCTGGGGCTGACGTTCAATGAGCTGCTGCAGATCGGCGATCGCCCCTCTAGCATCTCCCAGAGCTAAGCGTACCCGCGATCGCTGATACTGAATGTCGGGATCTTGGGGGGCGAGCCGCATCGCCTGGGCTAAATCCTGCAGCGCCCCCTGACCGTTTCGCAGTTTGGCTCGCACCATGCCGCGCAGGCAATAGGCTTGAGCATCTTGAGCATCACTGCGCAACAGCCAGTCCAGGTCGGCTAGGGCGCTGCGATAGTCCTGCTGCTCGATTTTTCGGCCAATTTGCTGCAGGTAAGCTTGAGGATTCATCAGCTCAGATTGAGTCAGCGGCTGGACCTGAAGCTGCTCGATCGCCTCTAGGCAGCGCTGAGCGCTGGGCTTATCCTGCTGCTGAATGTAGCCTTGGGCCGCCTGCTTGTAGGCCGTGATCGCCGCCCCAGGATTGCCGAGTTTGCGGTAGGTCATGGCTATCAGATTGTGGGCAGCTGGTAGGGTTTCAGCCAGGGCGAGGGCCTGCTCAGCATCGGCTAGGGTGCCCTGAGTATTGCCTGTAGTCAACCGCGCCAACCCTCGTCCCAAGTAGGTTTCGGCAGAGGGCTGGCGCTGCAGGGCTTGGGTATAGTCAGCGATCGCCCCGGCATAGTCCCCGCTGCCAAACTTGGCTTTGGCCCGCTGGCGGTAGGCTGCCGCGCAGTCCGGATCTGCTCTAAGGACGCGGTTGAAGGCTTGGATGGCACCGAGGCGATCGCCCGCCCGCAGTTTCTCTAACCCCGTTTGATAGTCGGCATTGTCCATTGCAACCCCCCTCATTCATGCTCAGTCTAGCCTGAATGTTAGGAACGGCTGGCGATCGCTTGGGCCTAAGAACGCTGCTGCCAGTAGCGACGAAAGCTACGCTGCCAGATATAAAACGGACTAAGCAGGCTGTAGACATAAAGCGTCATCTCGCAGGCCACTACCACATCTGTTTTGATCAGGCCGCGATACTTGATCAGGTGCCGCAGCAGCTTACGCAAATCATTGCTCAAGTAGGCCAAAAACCAGGCAGGCCGCTGCCAGGTGGGACAGCTCAACATGCGGGTATGATAACGGCTGAGGCCAATGCCACGACAGAGACGAATCAGGTAGTCACGCTGTAGGCGAGTGCCGGGAATCCGGTGGTAGAGACGCATGTGGGGGTTATACCAAACTTCCCAACCCGCTCGCTGGATATATAAAACCGCCTCCAAATCTTCCCCCGCTTCCCGGTTCTCAATCCGCCCCGCCAGCACTTGTTCTGTGGGCACGTAGTCTAGCCAAGCCTGTCGTCTCACGACCATGCCAGCCCCAGGCGGCAGCACCTTTTTCTGCGGATCGTAACGCCTCGGTTCATGACCGCGATCGGTAATCGCTAAAAAGCCTGAAATCCGCTCAAAGTTTTCCGGCGGCGTAATTTCAAAATCGCCGTAGATGCGGCTGCCGTAGACCCCCACTGATTCACGCTCAGCCCCAAAGCGATAGGCCGCCATTACCCAGGTCAGAGTCGGCAAGTTGTCGTCATCTAAAAAGCCGATCAGCGGACTGCGGGCTATCTGGACGGCCTTGTGACGAGCAAATCCGGCTCCCTGACGCCCTTCAAAGGCATATCGCAACGTGGAGTGAGCGGGCCACTTTGCCTGAAAGTCTTCAACAACCTGGGCAGTGCCATCACTGCTGTTGTTGTCTACGACAATCACTTCCCAGCTAATAGCCTGAGTGTTGAGCTGCCAGCATAAGCTCTCCAAGACATCTGGCAGTCGCCGCTCACCGTTATAGGTACAGATCGCAACCGTGAAATCTAGCTGCACTTGATTAGGAAAAAGACGACTCAAAATCTCTCGCGTTTTCGCCCGGGTCTGCTCTGACCCGCCATTCAACATGAGCGTTTGAATAAACTGCTCAAGAGTGAGATTTCCAGGAGATGTCTCTATAGAATCACCTTTTTCCTGATTAGACAGCAACTTTTTCATGAATATTTGGGCTGAAAACAACCGGGCAGGATAGCTATCTAGCTGGGTCTACTCCGAACTTTCCCTTAGCTTTCCCGACTTGGAAAATAGCCGCAACAGTCGCTCTAGGAGATCTCAGGGTTGCTTTAATTCTGCGCAGGTTTCTCTGTTCTAGATTAAGTTTTGATAAAGTCAGCTTTTCGCAGCGGTAAGTTCACCGCTTCTGACCGGATTTAGCTTTGCGGCAACTAAGCAGGCTCATTGCTTTGTCAAATCCGGAAGTTTCAGCCGCTGAAATTCGCTTTTAACAAGAATTTATAAGGATTGGCACGTCGCTAAAGGCGCTTTGTATACTCTAGGAAATTGCTGATTCAATGCATTTTTCGGTTACTAGATAAATTTTGAGAGTTTTCATTAAGCCAGGGCGCCGTCTCGACTAAAAATGCGTTGCTCTCTAAGTTCACAGCTAATCATCGATTAGCTAGTTCTTCTAGCTTTGAGCCTGTCTATGAGTAGCCACTCTCAGCTCTCTCAAAACGCCTCTACCGGCGATCGCCTCAGCTCGACTTCGCCTGTTTCAGATGCTTTCTTCGGTCAAGCTGCTAATCAGCTACAGCCGCGCCCATTTGCTGCCAGCCCGCCGACCAAGAATCCAGCCACCCAGCAGCCTCCTCCTGACGCCCAAGCTCAGCTAGAACAGGCCAAACAGTCAGGCTTTGATGCCAGCAAAATTAGCCTGTTTGCCGGTGGGACTGCCCCTCCCCAACCGCCCAGTTCGCCCCAAACGATTTCAGCAGCTAAATCTGTTGCGTCTCCTCAAACTCAGACCCAGCAAGCTATCCTTCAGGCCAAAATCGATCGCGCTCGGCAGTCGGGATTTAATCCTGATGGCGTTAGCATATTCGCCAGTGATACTGGGCCATCAGCCGGACAGGGTCAGACAATGGTGGCTGAGGCGACGGCTAATGTAGAGGCTGTAGAGCAGGAAACTGAGCGATCGCGCGGTCAAGGCGGGTCTTCAGCGTCCGTCTACAGTGCAGATGTCAGCAGTATCAAGATTCATTCCGGTATGCACGTGGATGGGTCGGGCAAGTCGTTACAGGCAAAGGCATTTACGAGCGGGCAGGCTGTCAATTTTAAGCAAGAAGCGTTTAAGTCGAGCAGTCGCAGTAAGCAGAAGTTACTAGCTCATGAGCTAACCCATAGAGTGCAACAGAGCAGCAATAGGTTGCACCCTAAAACTAATAAAGCCGGTCAAACTCAGTTCAAGCTAGCGCAGAGGAAAACGACTGATACTGACAACGCTGCTGCCGCAGAAACAAAACAAACAGATGTAATTTCTTCAGCTGCCTCTATAAATCCAAAACAGACATCTATTGCTCAATCTGAGAGCAGATCAAATATCGGAGAGCAATCTCAAGCTACCTATCCGCAGCCGGCCCAAGACAACCAATCCATTCAGGAAAATCAAGCTCCTGTCGCGCAGGAATCCAATGCTCAGAAATCTGAACAGCCTGCGCAGAATACGGAAGCTTCACCTGCAGCCCAACCAGCTGTGAATCCAACGCCAATGGCGGCGGTGGAGACAGATAGTAGCCGAAGCGAAGCAAAAGCCCCGGCAAACATCAAAGCATCGGCACCCTCTACGAATGCAGGTTCTGCTGATAATAGCCAGGCCGCTGAGAGTAGCTCTACAGAGTCTACCAGAACTGCGAAGAGCAATCAGGTCAATAACACAAGCGCAGCAGGCTCGGTAACTGCATCTGCGCCATCGGTGGCTAGTGGAGCTGGCGATGCTCCTCAATCAGCCCAGGTCGATCCAGATTTTCAGGCCGCCGTGAGTCAGACAAAAGCTGTGGCGGTGGATGAGAAACAACACGCTCCGGCAGCCAACAAAGCGCAAGAAGCCCAGGCGGCAGCTGTGGCCCCCCCTGGTGAAGTGACTAGTCAAGCTCAGGCTAACCAGGTGGGTGAAATGCAGCAGGCTGAAACCCCTGGGTTTAATAGGGCTGCCTTCAAAGCCAAGCTGATGGAGCGGATTGCGTCATCCGCTCCAAGTAACCTGAAAGAAGCAGACGAGTTCAAAGAGAATAATCAGCTCGATGCCGTCAAAGGCGAAATGTCTCAGGAGGTGCAGTCGGAGAAAGAGACTTCGCAAGCACCGCTGGCTGAAAAAGCCCAGCAAGCGCCTGACACCAGCGGCATCACGCCGAAAGCCGTCACTCCCCTGCCTGCGACCGAAACTGGCACGCCGCCAACCTCAGTCGGAGCCGAAAAAGCAATTCCTAAGCCTAAAGGACAGGGCGAAGTAGAAGCCCCGCTACAGCAGCAAAGCCAGCAGCTTGATCAGCAAATGGCTGAGGCAAATGTCACCGATGAGCAGCTAGCCAATTCAAGGGAACCGGAATTTCAAGCGGCTCTGACGGCTAAACAAGATGCTCAGACAGATGCTGCCACAGCACCTAAAACCTATCGCCAGCAGGAAAAAGAACAGCTAACACAGGCGGAAGGCGACGCGGCTAGTCTAGCTCAGCAAAAGCTGCAGGGCATGCACGGCGATCGCACCCAACTTTTAGCCCAGGTCGCCAACCAGCAGATTGGCGCGAAAACTCAAGATGAGCAAGCCCGTTCCAAGGTTGCCACTGATATTCAAACTATTTATGACACGACTAAGGGCAAGGTCGAAACGATTCTCAATGGCATCGATGGCAAGATAAACCCTGTTTTCGACAGCGGGGCTGCTAGGGCGCAACAGGCTTTTGAAGCCCATGTTGAGAAACGCATGACGGCGTATAAAGATGAGCGTTACTCTGGCTGGCTGACGGGAACAGGGAACTGGATCAAAGACCAGTTTATGGACTTACCCTCTGAGGTCAATGTTTTCTATGTCGAAGGGCGAAATCTCTATATCGGCCAGATGAATAGTGTTATCGATCAGGTCGTTAACATCATTGCGACAGAGCTGAGCTACATAGTCCTGCACCTGTTGACGACCGTTAGCAACTTCAGCTTTGGCATTACTCAGCTCTGTCGCAATGATGTTAACGA
>JAAHIC010000153.1 GCA_010671965.1 Leptolyngbya sp. SIO4C5 | reverse complement strand
ATCAAAGCGGTCTGAATCGGCAAATTAGTCGGATGCATTCTCTGGAAAAACAGGGGGAAGTCATCTTAGATGCTTTAGTAGGACGGCTCAATCAGCAGCTACAGCAGCAAATGGGCCAGATACCGCCGTCTGCCGACCCTTATCTTCAATCTCCCAGAGCGCAGATAGCCGGTGAGACGGCGGATTTACCACCAGAGCAGCTCCCGGCTCCGACTCGGTCCCTCGGCCCTGTCTCTGTACGTCAGCTTTCGCGGCTGCAAAAGGGCTTAGCGCTGATCTTTATGTCTACCCTGGCCCTGTCTTTTCACAATGTTTTGGTGCAGATTATCGGTCGGGGAGCGCGGTTGTTCAATTTACTGCCCGTGGGGCAAGTTTTGCCGCTGAATGTGCCCAATGCCCTATTGCTGCTGTTTTTGCGGATGCTGGTGGTGCTGCCGATTATGGCGCTGATTGCACCGCAGCTTTATCCCGCCGTTTGGCGCGATTTGAGTCAGTTTTTAGAGGGACGCGATCGCCGTTCGGTTCTGCAGGTAATTGGCAGCGGTTTCTTTTTGTTTACGTCCCAGATTCTAATTTATAAAGCTATTCCTGAAATTGGTTCCGGCGTGGCGGTGACGCTGCTGTTTATGTATCCGTTGATTACGGTGCCATTGGCCTGGTTCTTGTTTGGCGATCGCCCGACGGCTCTGCGCGGCATGGTGATGGTAGCGATCGCTATGGGCATCTTCATGGTTTCCTGGCCGACCATCAATAGCTATTTACTTGCTGGAGGCAATATTTCGCCTTGGGGGCTAGGAGCTGCCTTGCTCTCTAGCGTTGCTTTTGCCTTGTATTTGATTGCCATGCAGATTAGCTTTCGCAAACTGCATCCGGTGCCAGTTACCTTGCTGCAGTTCACCACGATTCTGGTGCTAACTGGCGGGGTCGTCGCGGCTTTATCTGTTTCCCAAGCTCTGGGCTATCCGCTGCTGGGAGCGCGGTTGGAGCCGCCGCTTAATGCATCGGCTTTGGTGATTAGCTTTTTGCTGTTAGGCGTCTTGACCCTGATAGGCTACTTGTTCAATAACTATGGCGTTCGTCTAATGGGGGCTGCTAAAGCCTCCATCGTCGCCTCTAGCGGCCCGGTAGTAACGGCAGTACTCGCTGCTATCATTACGCCGGGGGCTCAGACTAACCTACAGCTCATTGAGTGGATTGGCATTTTGCTGGTCACTTTAGGCGTTGCCGCCCTGAGCTTTGAGCGCATGACGGGCAAGAAGAAACGTGCCGCTAGTTAGCTGTCAGTTAAAGATAAATACTTGCAGCCGGTAAAAATTAAAACGGAGAGGGAGGGATTCGAACCCTCGTTACCCGGTTAGGATAAACAGCATTTCCAGTGCTGCGCCTTCAACCACTCGGCCACCTCTCCAGAGGTGCATGTTTAGTTTTCTGCACTGAATCGATATCGTATCAGAAATTCAGCCCCAAAGCACAGAAAATCTCAGATTTGCCAGCACAGGCCGCTATGATCGAGGCTGTGGACACTTGGTTTGCTGGCTTTTAATTCATGACTGATTCTTACACTGTTCGGGTTCATCATCGGCAGCAAGGGACTGACTATACGGTAGAAGTGCCTGCCGATCGCTATATTTTACAGACTGCCGAGAATCAGGGGGCCAACTTACCCTTTGCCTGCCGCAACGGAGCTTGCACCACCTGTGCCGTGCGGGTGCTTTCTGGTGAGGTCAACCAGCCAGAAGCAATGGGGCTTTCACCTGACCTGAGGCGGCAGGGGTACGCGCTGCTGTGCGTTAGCTATCCCTGCTCAGATCTAGAGGTAGAAACTCAAGACGAAGACGAAGTTTACGAACTGCAGTTTGGCCGCTACTTTGGTAAGGGGAAAGTCCGCTTTGGACTGCCTTTAGATGAAGATTAAGCGGGTGGGAAAAGAGCGATGCTGCGATCGCGTTTTTGGGCTTTTCTCTGGAGTCTGTGGCTGGGGGGCTGTCTTTGGGGTTGTCAGCCTGCGCTGCCGGTCGGGCAGACCTATCTAGTTAGCGTCGAGCGGGCGCTGAGCGGTCAAACCCTAGCGCTGACAGCGCCAATCGGCCCTAACGCTGCTGTTGATCAAATCCGGCTGGCCGGCATCCAGGCCCCCGATCTGAAGCAGGTGCCTTGGGGAGAAGCCGCGCAGCAGCGCCTGCAGGAACTCATTGGCAAAACGGTTCGCATAGAGCCTGTTAGCTTAGAGCCAGATGATTACAATCGTCTCTGGGCCTATGTCTGGCGCGATCGCCAGCTAATTAATCAGCAGCTCGTGCAAGAAGGCTACGTGCTGGTCGATCCGCTCAGCTTAGAAACCTCGCCCTATCAAACAGCCCTGCTGCGCGCTCAAGAACAAGCTCGTCTGGTCGGCCTCGGTATCTGGCAGCCAAAACA
Source organism: Leptolyngbya sp. SIO4C5 (assembly GCA_010671965.1). GTDB lineage: Bacteria > Cyanobacteriota > Cyanobacteriia > Phormidesmidales > Phormidesmidaceae > Sphaerothrix > Sphaerothrix gracilis. The sequence goes on along the minus strand of JAAHIC010000153.1, from coordinate 5,945 downwards.
GCCGCTGCGACTCACCCCTGCAGAATTTCGCCAGCAGCAGTCTCCCTCCTAATTATCGAACTATGACGCCATTAGACTTACAACGCTTTTTAGATATTGCTACTGAGGCGGCGCTGGCTGGTGGGGGGATCCTGCAGCAGTACTGGGGACAGCTCAAGCAGATAGAGGAAAAGGGACAGGCCGATAATATTGTCACCGTGGCGGATAAAGCAGCTGAAGCTGAGGTGCTAGCTGTGCTACAGCGCCACGTACCAGAACACGCCATCTTAGCCGAGGAATCTGGCGCGGCAGGCGCGGCTGAGAGTGACTATCTTTGGGCGATCGATCCGCTCGATGGTACGACCAATTATGCTCACCAGTATCCGTTCTCAGCGGTATCAGTAGGATTACTGTTTCAGGGAAAACCTGTCGTAGGCGCTATCTTTGATCCTTTTCATAAGGAGCTGTTTCGAGCCGCTCAGGGTATGGGGGCTACGCGCGATCGCCAACCTATTCAGGTTTCTGAGACGGCAGTTTTAGCCAGAAGTTTGCTCGTGACCGGCTTTGCCTACGATCGCCGCGAAACAGCAGACAATAACTACGCCGAATTTTGCCACTTCACCCATTTGACCCAGGGGGTTCGGCGCGGCGGTGCGGCCTCTTTGGATTTAGCCTATGTGGCCTGTGGGCGCTTGGACGGCTATTGGGAGCGGGGACTCTCTCCTTGGGATATGGCCGCTGGCGCTGTTTTAGTAGCAGAAGCGGGCGGCAAGGTAAGCGCTTACGATCAAAGTCCTTTTGATGCCTTTTCTGGTCGCATCTTGGCAACCAACGGTCACCTACACGCGGCAATGAGCCAAGAATTAAACCAGGTGCGACCCCTACCGCAGTTCGCACCTCCTTCAAGCTGAGCAGGGTACTGCTAAGAGTCTGGTGCATTTTCAGAGACCGAGGATACACTGAGATCAATTAAGCTGGATTCACCCAGTAGAGGGACTATCGCTAGAGCCACCTATGAATATCACCGCAGGGCTTTTTCAACTGGATTTCACCGATCACTATGCCGTTCTGGGGCTACCTGTCGAGGCGGATGCCAAACAGGTGCGTAAACGCTATCTCAGAATTGCCCGTAAACTGCACCCGGATAGCTTTTCCAGCGCTAGCGAGAGCGACAAGAAGCAGGCGAGCGAGTTTCTTTCTAAGCTGGTGAATCCTGCTTACGAAAAGCTCAGTCAGGAGAAAGAGTTCACTGAGTACAATCTCTTGCTACAGCTTAAAGGCCAGCAGCTAAAACGGCAGCCCGATACCTGGCAGGTCGATAGCGAAACGGCCCGCCAGATGCTCACCAGCAGCAACATTGAGCAGCTCTACATCAGCAATCTCAAATCTTTGGCTGAAAAACAGTATGAGTCTCTCGATACGGTCCTAGAAACCATAGGGCAAATTAGCGAGCTGAACCTGGTTTACCTGATGCGCAAATCAGCAGAAGGACAGCCAGCCGGGCGATCGCCAGCGGCAGCGACGACGGCTGAGGCAGCGGCCGCTCCGACCACTAGCCAGTCAGCTACCACCGCGCCGCCTACTCCCCGTCGGCGGCAAAACGTCATTGAAAGCTATCTCAACCGGGCCAAAGAATTTGAAGATAAGCAAGACTTCAACCGAGCCATTTTGGAACTGCGCGAGGCCCTTCAGTCTCATCCTAAAAATGCTCGCTGTCACCATCAGCTAGCTGGGGTCTATATGCGTAAAGGGCAGCCCAAGATGGCTAAAATTCATCTGGCTAAAGTCTTTGAGCTGAGTCCTGAAAGCGAGTTAGGCAAGAGCGCTCAGCGCCGCTTGGAAAATCTGGAACCTAAAACCAGTGGCGGCAAAGGAGGTCGTCAAGCCAGTGGCAAGGCCCAGGCGCAAACGGCTGGCAAATCACGCGGCGGACTCTTTGGATTGTTTGGTGGAAAGAAAGGCTAATGGTTTATCAAACCCCCTCTGGCGCTAGGGACCTGCTCCCACTAGATGTGATACAGAAGCTCAGTATCGAGCATCAGCTTGACCAGGTTTTTCAGCGCTGGGGCTACCATCGCATCATCACTTCAACGGTTGAGCATCTAAGTACGCTGATAGCGGGTGGCGCTATTGAGCAGTCAACCGTGATTGAGCTGCAAAGTCCTCAGTCTGAACCGCTAGGTCTACGCCCAGAACTAACGGCCTCGATCGCCAGAGCTGCGGTAACGCGCATGGCTGACATGACCCATCCGCAGCGTCTCTATTACAACGCCAATGTGTTTCGCCATGCCGATAAGGGCAGTCATGGCGGTCAGCAAGAATACTATCAGGCGGGCGTAGAGCTGCTGGGCTCTGGCGGTAGCCTAGCTGATGCGGAGATTTTGCTGCTGCTGGCAGACTGTCTTAGCAGCCTTAACTTACATTCCTGGCATGTCGTGTTGGGCGATGCAGGATTGACCCAGTCAATGCTGTTGCCTTTCCCGAATCAGGTGCGGCAGCAGGTGCGGCAGGCGATCGCCCAGCTTGATCGGGTAGCGCTTGAAGCTCTGCCCCTATCTACAGAACTGCGGCAGCGAGCCTTGCTGCTGCTAGATCTACGGGGTAGGCCAGAAGACGTGTTGCAGTCGGTGTCTCAGCTAGAGCTAACAGCCGAGCAGCATCAAATCGTGATGGCCTTAAAATCGCTGATTGCCATCCTGCAGGAAACGGCTCAGACACCGGAAGGAAAATCAGTAACTATTCCCTCCCTAGTACTAGATCTCAGCTTGTTAAAGCCGTTTGACTATTACACCGGCGTGGTATTTGAAGTTGTAGGCGATACGGAACTGGGCCGTCAGGTGATTGGTCAGGGAGGTCGCTATGACAACCTGCTGGGTGTTTTTCATCCAGATCAGCAGTCTTATCCCGGCATTGGCTTTTCGCTTAATATTGAAGCCCTGCAGCAGGTACTGGCAGCCCGTCATCAGCTACCCCAAGAACTGCCTGCAGCCGATTGGCTAGTGGTTCCCGCTGCCCCCCAAGCGGCGGCAGCGGCGTTTGCCCATGCCCAGAAAATTCGGGCGGCTACTAACTTAGTGCGCGTAGAAGTTCACCTAGCCGAACCGACGGCTCCTGCAGCGATTCGGCAGCTAGCGCGATCGCGCCAAATTAGCCGAATTGCCTGGATTCCAGTCTCGGGTTTGCCGGAAATTGAAGCCCTGAATTAGGCTGGTAGGGGTGCGCGCCAAGGCCGCACCGATGTTAGTTAAAAAGCGAGAGAAACTGTGCCGCATACCATTGTGACCAACGTTTGCGAAGGCGTGGCCGACTGCGTTGATGCTTGTCCGGTTGCCTGCATTCACCCCGGCCCTGGTAAAAACACCAAGGGAACTGACTGGTACTGGATCGATTTTGCCACCTGTATCGACTGTGGCATTTGTATTCAGGTCTGTCCGGTTGAAGGCGCTATCTTGCCAGAGGAAAAGCCCAATTTGCAAAATACGCCCACCTAATACTTAGCGCGATCGCCTGATTTCAAAGCGATCGCGCTATCGCTCACCTACCGCTATCAGGGCGTTGCTACAGATGAAACAATGCGTTATCGCATTTCTAACCAGCTAAATACCTGTCTAACAATCCATTGCTTCACGCTCAGTCTCTTATCTGTTAACTCTGCCCACCTGAGACAGACGGGGAGAGATCCCTTGCCGCTGCTGGCTGTTCTACTTCAGGCTGAGCGAGCTGATCCAAAATACCGATCAACTCACGCTCAAACGTAACCTGTGCCCGGTTGGTACGACCGCCAACAAAAAGCTGACCCGCTTCTGTTTCCAGTGCCCAAACCTGCGAGTGAGAAACATAGCTCATCAACACGCCGATCATCAGTAGACCGAAGCCCGTATAAACCAGTGGAATACCGGGATCTGCTTTAATTTGCAGACCTGTGCTGCCGATTAGATCGACCACTGAGAGCGTGACGCCGTTGACCTCAACTGACATTCCCTGCCGCACCGTTGAAACGAGTTCACCTCGATTGCTGTAGATCAGCAGCGTCCCCTGCAAGTCTTTCGCAATCAGTGAAATTCCGTCGCTGAGATCGGGTTTTGTCGGCACCCAGGTACCCCAAAGCCGACCTGCATCGCCGGTATTGAGCTTACCCATAGGAAATTCCAGTACCGGACTATTGTTGATCTTTACTTTGACGGCGGCAATGCCCCAGTCTGCCTGATATAGGGTCACGTTTTTGTAGCGCAGCGGCGAGTTGACAAAAATAGTTTTTTGCTTGACCTCTTCCCCCGCCTGATCCAGCACAGACAGATCAGAATAAAACTGGTTGATGCCGCCCTCTGGCGTATAGTCAATCCAAAAGCGGTTGACTCGCACTGACCAGTTTTTAGGAATTTGGGCCTCGGCCCAAGGCCCGGCGTCAAAAATATTGCGAATTTGAAAAGTCTCGCCGCTGGGCACGATTTCTTGCGCAAAAAAGCCCGTCATTGCGCCGCCGATCGCGCCTAGTAAAATCAGCAGCATACTGGCATGAACCACAATCGGCCCAATGCGCCCTACGAGACCCTTGTGGGCATAGAGCGAATTGTCTCGGTGAAAGATGCGATAGCGCCGCTGCTCCAGCAGCGGACTTAGATTAGCCAGAGAGCCAGCGGAGAACTCACTGCTAAGGGCTAGCTTCGTAAACTGGCGCGGTTGGGTATAAAAATTCCAGGTACGAGAAAACCAGCGTAGGGCTGTAATTTGCCGCGTGAAGGTGCAGGCGGTGAGGCTAGCGCCAAACAAAATCAGCAGCGACAAAAACCACCAGGTACGATACACATGATCTAACCCGACTATCAGCAGCACTTTCCAGGTCAGGAAGCCAAAAAGGGCGGGATCTTCTGGATAGTTAGCCTGGTAAAACGCTAAGGTTTGTCCTTGCTCAATCACGGTACCCGCCACGCTGAAGAGCGCGATCGCCAGTAAAAGCGCGATCGCCAAACGCAGGTCTGCTAGCAGCGGCAATAGTTCGCGCCGAAAATAATGCTTAATGCCTGCCCATAGCCGAGTCGTTGTAGCAGATGTCTGATCTGAAGACATGGTAAAAGTTAGGTCTTAAGGTTATGCAAACGAGGAAGTTAAAGCAGTTTTATAAAATACCAGCGGCTAAAACTCGGTTCAGCAGGGAAAAAACGCCAAAGCCAACTAGTAAAACGCCGCTAGCAGGGGTAATCCAGCCCGACCACTGGCGCAGTTCTAAAAGCCTTTTGATGGTGGCGGTAAACGTGCCGGCCAGTACTAAGGGAGCCACGTAGCCCACCGTATAGGCCAGCAGCAAAGCTGCCCCTAAAACCGGATCGCCTGTAGCCGAAATCCAGGCTAGTAGCGTCGCCAAAACCGGGGTGCTGCAGGGGGAAGCGACTAGGCCAAAGGTCAGACCCAGCAGATAAGATTTGACACTTTGAGGCAGATTTTTTTGGACTAAATCAGTTGCACCTAGAGACGGCAGCCGCAGGGGAAGCGCTTCTAAAAGATTCAGCCCCATCAAGATAGCCACCAGACTGACCACAATCGGTAGGCCGATTCCCACTTGGCCATACACCTTGCCAAAGACGGCTGCTACGATGCCTAGGCCCGCCAGCGTAGTCGCTAACCCCAGGGCAAACCAAACCGACTGCACTGCCGCTTGCAGCCGATCTTCAGTGTCATAAGACCCCATATAGCCGACTGTAATCGGCAGCATTGAGAGCATACAGGGGGTGAGGCTTGTCAGGAGCCCAGCGGTAAAAATAATGGCAACACTGAGAAAAGATAAGTGCCCTAGCTGCTGGTTCACTAAATGGTCAGCTAGCTGGCTGAGCTGATATAGATAAGCCTGTAGCGTCTCAATCATGCGTCGTTAGGATAAGCCTCAACAAAACAGCGGCGTCTTTCCTATTCTATCGAGTCGGTCAGGGGGTTTTCCTTTAGTCTATGGCTATGAGGAAAGATTGCGCTTG
>JAAHIC010000152.1 GCA_010671965.1 Leptolyngbya sp. SIO4C5 | reverse complement strand
CCATCTCTGCCACAACTCCCATGACTGAACTCAACACCGCTGAATTGCTAGTTCGCTGCCTGGAAAATGAAGGCGTAGAATACATTTTCGGCGTTCCCGGCGAAGAAAACCTGCAGATTCTGCAGGCCCTCAAACATTCCTCCATCCAGTTCATCACCACCCGGCACGAGCAGGGAGCAGCCTTTATGGCCGATGTCTATGGACGACTGACGGGTAAAGCTGGGGTTTGTCTTTCTACCCTGGGGCCGGGAGCTACCAACCTGATGACGGGAGTAGCCGACGCCAACCTCGATCGCGCTCCTTTAGTGGCGATCACAGGTCAGGTAGGCACTGACCGCATGCACATTGAGTCCCACCAGTACCTTGACCTGGTAGCGATGTTCTCTCCCGTAACCAAATGGAACACGCAGATTGTGCGGCCTAGCAATACGCCTGAAATCATTCGCAAAGCCTTCAAGCTGGCCCAAACAGAGAAACCAGGCGCAGTCCATATTGACCTGCCCGAAAATATTGCCAGTATGGCAGCCAAAGGGATGCCGCTGCGCCCTGACAGTCGGGAAAGAACCTTTGCCTCAATTCACAGCATTCAGCAGGCAGCGGTAGCCATTTCTCAGGCGACTAATCCCATCATTTTGGTGGGCAATGGGGCGATTCGAGCCGATGCCAGTGAAACCCTGACCGAGTTTGCCACTCATCTGAATATTCCAGTGGCCAATACCTTTATGGGCAAAGGCGTCATTCCCTACACTCACTCCCTTTCCCTGTGGACGCTGGGCCTGCAGCAGCGCGACTTTATTAGCTGCGCCCTCGAAAAAGCCGACTTGGTGATTGCGGTGGGCTATGACCTGGTAGAGTTTTCGCCCAAGCGCTGGAATCCCAATAGCGAAATTCCCATTTTGCATATCAATTTGACTCAGGCCGAAATTGACAGCAGCTATATTCCCCGCGTGGAGGTGGTAGGCGATATTGCTGATTCACTGCAGGAAATTCTGAAGCGGGTCGATCGCCAGGGTTTACCCGAATCCTATGCCGTCAGCCTCAGAGAGGAAATTCGAGCCGACTATGAGCAGTATGCCAACGATGCTGAGTTTCCGATCAAGCCACAAAAGCTAATTTACGATCTGCGGCAGGTGATGGGGGCTGAGGATATTGTCATTTCCGACGTGGGCGCTCACAAAATGTGGATTGCCCGCAACTATCACTGTATGCGGCCTAACACCTGTCTGATCTCCAACGGCTTTGCGGCGATGGGGATTGCGATTCCAGGGGCGATCGCGGCCAAGCTGGTTCATCCCAGTCGCAAAGTGGTGGCTGCTACCGGCGACGGCGGCTTCATGATGAACTGTCAAGAACTAGAAACGGCGCTGCGGGTGGGGGCCAACTTTGTCACCATCATTTTCAACGACGGCGGCTATGGTCTGATTGAGTGGAAGCAGCATAATCACTACGGCGAATCGGCCTTTGTCCACTTCAAGAATCCGGACTTTGTTAAGTTTGCCGAGAGTATGGGCTTGAAGGGCTATCGGATTGAGGCCACAGAAGATTTTGCGCCAACGCTGCGGGAAGCGCTAGAACAGGACGTACCCGTCGTCATCGACTGCCCCGTTGACTACCGCGAGAATTTACTGTTCAGCCAAAAAACTGAGGATTTGAGCTGTTTAGTTTAGCAAAACGCTTTAGGGTGTAAGTCCCAGACTAATAAAGAAATCTCTGTGGCGACAGGGTTCGGTGCCCTGCTGCGGCTTCATCACGCCATCGCCCAGTACACAACGGCACCGCATCCTCAGAATTTTCTCAGATCCACCCCCTAAACTGATCCATTAGGATTAACTCATCTATGAAGAGGCAGAACTATGATTTCCCAGACACAGCGCGTTTCTGTCCGCCAGCGTTCAGCTTCAGTGCCTATGGGTCCATATCTGCGATCGCAGCCGCGCTATCCTTGCTGTAGCGTTAGCTATGTTCAGCATCACAGCGCTCAAACCTATAGCTACCTGGAGATTTTGCTAGGAGAATGTTAGGTCTGCAAGGTGTATGGGTTTAGAGGGTAAACCCATACACTCATAAATGAAGAGAGCATCTTTAGGCGATCGCTAATATGACCCTGACTCAGGTTTTAGGGGCGCTGTTAATTTTTGTGCTGTGTCCGCTGCTGGGGGGACTGCCGCTGACGGGCTGGATCACGCGGCTGCTCAGCGGTAAGCGTTTATCTCAGGTGGGAACCGGCAATATCGGCGTTTCAGCCGCGTTTTATCACGGCGGGCGGGTCGCAGGCATTTTGTCGGTCTGCGCCGAGGCGTTCAAGGGAATCGCGGCAGTGCTGCTGGCGCGCTACTATTTCCCCACTGACTCCACCTGGGAAGTTGTGGCTCTGATTGCCCTGGTGCTAGGCCGCTACTGGATAGGTAAAGGAGCAGGGACCACCAACGTGGTCTGGGGCATCTGGGTGCACGACTGGATCACGGCGGCGCTGACATTCTTAATTAGCGGCATTGGTTTTACTATTCTGCGGGAGCGACGGCAGGGCAGACTGCTGGTGCTGATTGTGCTGCCAATTATCACGGCGCTGCGCCACGGCGATGAAGGCAGCTTGGTGCTGGCGATGGTTTGCCTCAGCGGTCTGATTGCCTGGATTTATCAAAAGCTGCCGGATGATTTAGAGTTACCTTCAGAAGCAGGGCGTATTGAGTCACAGTCTATGTTTCGTTTTTTTCAGGGCGATCGCGCCCTCCTTTCTCTTGATCAGCCGCTGCAGGCTGAAAAGGTGGGGAGCAAAGCGGCCACGCTGGCTCAGCTGCGGCGCTGGGGCTATCCGGTGCCTTTGGGCTATGTGCTGCCTGCCGGGGACGATCCGGCCCCACTCATTGAGATTAGTCAGCCCTCGCCGGAGCAGCCAGTCATAGTTCGCTCCTCGGCGGTGGGAGAAGATACCGAAGCCGCTTCTGCTGCCGGACAGTACGTTTCCATTGCCAATGTCAAAAGTCGAGCGGCCCTGACTGCTGCGATCGCCCGCTGTTTTGCCTCCTATAACAGCAATTCGGCCCAGCAGTACCGCCGCGATCGCCGCCTGCCAGAAGGCCAAATGTCAGTGCTGGTGCAGACCCAAGTGCAGGGCCTTTTTTCCGGGGTGGCTTTCAGCCGCGATCCAATTGCCCGTCACGGCGATGCGGTAATCATTGAAGCCCTGCCAGGGGGGGCCGAGCAGGTAGTCTCTGGTCAGGTGACGCCCCAGTCCTATCAGGTCATGGTTCAACCAGAAGATATTCCCAGCTTTGAGCGCACCGAGCCCAGCGAGACCTGGCAGCTTCCCGCCGCGTTGACCCTGCAGGTTGAAGGCAGCGGCACCGTACCGCCAGCTCTGCTGCAGCGAGTAGCTTTTTTGGCCCGCCATCTGGAAGAACGCTACTACGGCATTCCCCAAGATATTGAGTGGAGCTATGACGGTGAGCAAATTTGGCTATTGCAGAGCCGTCCCATCACGACCCTGCTGCCTATCTGGACGCGCAAAATCGCGGCTGAGGTGATTCCGGGCTATATCCGGCCTCTCACCTGGTCTATCAATCGTCCGCTGACCTGCGGCGTCTGGGGCCAAATTTTTACGCTGGTGCTGGGCGATCGCGCCAATGACCTGGACTTTGAGCAAACCGCTACTTTGCACTACTCCCAGGCTTATTTCAACGCTTCGCTGCTGGGAAATATCTTTCGCCGCATGGGATTGCCGCCAGAGAGCCTGGAATTTCTCACTCGGGGGGCTAAGTTCAGCAAGCCGCCCTTGGCCTCTACCCTGCGTAATCTGCCAGGGCTGCTGCGGTTGGCAAGCCGAGAACTGCGGCTGCGGCGTGACTTTCAAAAGGATAATTGTCGTCGTTTCCAACCGGCCCTAACTCAGCTAGCTGAGCAGCCTGCAAGTCAGAATTCACCAGCAGAGATTTTAGAGCGGATTGAGCGACTGCTAGCACTGCTGCAAACCGCGACCTATTACAGCATTTTGGCGCCCTTGAGCTTAGCCATCCGGCAGGCAGTACTGCAGGTAGACGATACCGATTTAAACTCAGCTGCTTCTCCAGAAGTAGAGTCCATGCGATCGCTGCGGGCGATCGCTCAGGATTCTCGCTCGGTTCTCTCTAGCCTCTCAACGCGGCCTGACAACAGTGCTTCTCTGTTTGCGGCACTGGCTGAAACTGCCGATGCCCATCCGGTTTTAGAGCGCATCGATCGCTTTTTGCATCAGTATGGCTACCTCAGCGAAGTCGGCACGGATATTGCCGTTCCCACCTGGCGCGAAAATCCCCATCCGGTGCGAGAGCTATTTGCCCAGTTTTTGCTCAATCCGCCCCCGCCTGCCGCTGCTGCCGAGAAATCGGCGGCAACAGGTTGGAAAACGCATCAGGTGCAGCGCCGCCTCGACCTCAAAGGCCAAGTGACCGAAGTTTATAGCCGCCTATTGGCCGAACTGCGCTGGAGCTTCGTCGCCCTCGAACAGCAGTGGATCCAATCTAGGCAGCTTGAAGCCGCTGGGGACATTTTTTTCCTGCAGCTAGCAGAGATTCGAGCCGTAATTCGGCCTAGCGGTCAGTCACTGCCTGTCTCCTTAGCCGAAATTGTCACAGCTAGGCGATCGCGCTTTGAACAAGATCAAACCCTGAAACCCACGCCTTACGTCATCTACGGCCACCAGCCCCCTGCCCAGCTCATTTTGCACTCGCCTGTCAGCTCTGTGCAGACGCTCAAGGGCATTGGCGCTAGCCCCGGTCAGGCAGTTGGACAAATCCGCATTTTAGAAAGCCTACAAAGCCTGCCCGATATCTCTACTGACACCATTCTGGTCGTTCCCTACACTGACTCCGGCTGGGCTCCCCTGCTGTCTAGATCCGGGGGACTAATTGCTGAAGTGGGCGGTCGGCTGTCTCACGGGGCGATCGTAGCGCGGGAATATGGAATTCCGGCGGTAATGGATGTGACCCATGCGCTGCAGCGGCTGCACGACGGCCAGCGGGTACGAATTGACGGGCAGGCCGGGACAGTGGAGGTGCTGAGTTAAAGCAGTCAGTACTTTCTGTTCATTTCAGTCAATCACTGGGCCTATTCAAGCGTTTGAGCCTAAACCCGATTAAAATCAAGATTAGTTAGATAGCAGAGGCATGGATACAAATTCCTCACCCGTGAGTCCCATTGAGTATCCCCCCGCAACGCTGAAACGAGCAAGCTGCGCTGTGCAATGCTCTCCCTTTCGGCTGAAGTTACTGGCCAATATGCGCACTGAAAGCGTTTCCATTAAGGCGATCGCAGATAGTTACGGCATTCGCAATGGATACACGCTGCGTCCCCTAGCTGAACTCACGGCAGAAAACGAACTGCTCTGGCTGATTCAGGTTGGGCTGCTGCGCCGCGAAGTTGACGGACAGGGACTGACTGATAGTTTTCGGCTGACCCCTTTAGGTCGTCAGCTCGTCGATCGGTGGGCGGCTGAGGGATTTCCGGATAACCATCCGTCGCTTCAGGATCAACTATATAATTCCTTGAATCGTTGGCTACGGCTACCAAGCTGGCTACAGTAGTAAAGCGTTCACTGGTTTTCTGCGCATTAGCAGCTAGCCCAATTTGAGAGATCTGTCCTGGAGGACTCTGCATGAAGGCAATAATGGTAGTGGGGACAACTTCCCATGCCGGTAAATCCCTGTTAGTGACGGCCCTATGCCGTATTCTGAGCCGTCGCGGCTGGCGAGTAGCCCCCTTCAAAGGGCAGAACATGGCTCTTAACGCCTATGTAACAACCACAGGCGCAGAGATTGGCTATGCTCAGGCGGTACAGGCTTGGGCCGCTGGTGTCGCTCCCCAAGTGGAGATGAATCCCATTTTGCTCAAGCCCCAAGGAGACGCTACCTCTCAGGTCATCCTCAAAGGGCGAGCAGTGGGACGGACGACAGCCGCTAGCTACTATGAGCAGTACTTTGAAGCGGGCTGGCAGGCGATTCAAGAAGCGCTAGCGCGTCTGGGCCAAGAGTTTGACCTCGTGGTCTGCGAAGGGGCAGGTAGCCCAGCCGAGATCAACCTCAAGCACCGCGATTTGACAAATATGCGGGTCGCTACCCACCTGAAAGCGCCCACAATTCTAATTGCAGATATCGATCGCGGCGGCGTCTTCGCCCACATTGTCGGCACGCTAGAGCTGCTGGAGCCAGAGGAGCGATCGCTGATTAAAGGCTTTGTTATCAACAAGTTTCGGGGACAGCGAGAGCTGCTGCAGCCGGGCATTGAGTGGCTGCAAGAGCGCACAGGTATTCCCGTGATCGGCGTTATTCCTTGGCTAGATGAGTCCTTCCCCGCCGAAGACTCTCTTTCCCTGCTCGATCGCCAGCCCCAGCCCGACAGCAGCGAAATCAACGTTGCGGTCATTCGTCTACCGCGCATCTCTAACTTTACTGACTTCGACCCCTTAGAAGCTGAACCCAGCGTTGCCGTGCGCTATGTCAGCCCTAAAGATACCCTGGGCTATCCCGATGCGGTGATTCTGCCCGGATCAAAGGCGGCGATCGCTGACCTGATTCTGCTGCAGCGCACAGGCATGGCAGAAGCTATTCAAAACTACGCGGCGGCAGGCGGAACGGTCATGGGCATCTGCGGCGGCTTTCAGATTATGGGGCAGCTGCTGGCCGACCCAGAGGGAATTGAAGGCCACGAAGGCCGCTACAAAGGGCTGGGACTAATTCCCTTGCGCACAGTCATCACCTCGCAGAAGATTGCCCGTCAGCGCTCAGTGACCTCCAAATATCCGCAGACGGGGCTGCCCGTCATTGGCTATGAAATCCATCAGGGCCGGACTCAGCTAGTCGCCTCCGACAAAGAAGAGGCAGAGGCTCCCGTCTATCACTCTCTTTTCGATGATCGCAGCCTGGGCGTGGTCGATGATAGCCTTTCCATCTGGGGCACTTATCTACACGGCATCTTTGACAACGGGCCTTGGCGACGGGCTTGGCTCAATCGTCTGCGCCAGCAGCGAGGTTTGGGTTCCCTGCCCACTGGCATCTCCAATCACCGCGAACAGCGCGAAGCTATGCTCAATGCCCTAGCTGAGACCCTCGAAGCCCATCTCGATCTCAGCCCGATCATCGGAGCTTCGCGGTAGCCGTCGCGCTCTGTTAAAGCTGACCAAATCCTTTCTTCTTTTTGCCCTTTTTCTTTTTCTTGGACTGGCCGCTGTAGCCCCGGAAACCAGGAGCCGGGCCACCGCCGCCCATGCCAGGCATACCGCCGCCATCCATGCCGGGAAAGCCGCCGCCCATACCGGGGAAGCCACCCATCCCCGGCATCCCCATCGAGCCTTGGCCCATCTGCTGCATCAGCGATCGCATTTTTTGAAAGTCGCTAATCAGCTTGCTCACGTCTTTTTCTTTGTGACCAGAACCGCTGGCGATTCGCCGCCGCCGACTGGGAGAGCTAGAGAGCAGTTCAGGATTTTTGCGCTCTTGCAGCGTCATGGAGTTAATCATGGACTCCACTCGCTTTAGCTGCTTTTCTCCCTGCTCTAGCTGATCGCTGGAAATTTTGTTGGCCATGCCTGGGATTAGCTTCATAATGCCGCCCAGGGATCCCATGTTTTTCATCAAGCGCGTCTGCTTGAGAAAATCATTGAAGTCAAACTTGGCTTCTAGAATCTTTTCCTGAAGCTTTTCAGCATCCGCCAGATCAACTTCTTCCTGGGCCTTTTCTACCAGGGTGAGTACATCACCCATGCCCAGAATGCGAGAGGCCATGCGCTCCGGGTAGAAAGGCTGCAGCGCCTCTACCTTTTCGCCTACACCGACAAACTTGATGGGCTGACCAGAAATTTGCCGGACAGAGAGGGCCGCCCCGCCGCGAGAGTCCCCGTCTAACTTAGTGAGAATTGCCCCGGTGATGCCAATTTGCTCATGAAAAGTGTGGGTGAGGTTAGCCGCCTCTTGTCCGGTCATGGCGTCCACGACCAGCAGCACTTCGTTGGGATTGACGGTTTCCTTAATCTGGGCCAGCTCGCCCATCATGTCCTGGTCAATTTGTAGACGACCGGCAGTGTCAATAATGACCGTATCAATGCCGTCTTCCCGCGCCTTCGCCACCCCCTGCTGAGCAATCTCGACCGGGTTGGCGTCAGATCCCATGTCAAACACAGGCACGTCAATCTGCTTACCCAAGGTAATTAGCTGATCAATCGCCGCAGGCCGATAAACGTCAGTGGCCACCAGCAGGGCGCTGCGATTCTGCTTGCGCAGGTGTAGGGCCAGCTTCGCGGAAGCAGTGGTTTTACCCGTTCCTTGCAGACCTGCCATCAGGACGATAGTTGGTGCGGTTCGAGCCTGGGCCAGCGGCTCATTGGTCAGCCTCATGGGCGATACCAATGAGCCGCTGGCCCAGA
>JAAHIC010000151.1 GCA_010671965.1 Leptolyngbya sp. SIO4C5 | reverse complement strand
CAGCGATCGCTCAATCACGTCCATCACCCGCTTTGAGCGCGACGCCTGCAGAACGGCGCTTAAAAGCTGGGCGTCATAGTAGCGGCTGAGGTAGGCTGCGGCTAAAAAGTCGTCTTCGGCGGCGTGCATCAGGTGGTTAGTGTCAGAGCGCAGACCGTGCATGAGAGCGGTGGCACATTTCACATGACGGCTATTGCTGCGATCAAGTTCGAGCAGTCCGGTCTGTAAATACTGGGTCAGAATGGTGGCCGTGGCGCGAATATGGGGCCGAATATCCAGGACTTCAGCCTCTAGCTTGGACTGATGGGCATGGTGATCGACGACCAGCACAACGGGAACACCTGCTGATTTCACCAAGGGCGTGAGCTGACTGGTAGTGCCCTGATTGTCAATCAGGACGCAGCCCTGATATTTACCAAAGTCAGGATTATCGTTGCTCTGTAGATTCCAGCGGCGGGCGGGCAGGCCCGTCAGTTTGACCAGCGCCACGTTTTCCTGGTGGCTGAGCATCCCGGCATAGAAAATGTCGCAGGTGATGTCATAGTCTTTGGCAATGAGTTCATAAGCCCAAGCTGAAGACAGCGCGTCTGGATCGGGAAAGTCCTGCAGCAAGATCACCTGGCGATCGCCCGCATGAGCTTCCAACATGCGCTCAATTGCCCGTGTCGGCTGTTCGCTGCTGCGTCGCTCCAAGAGCCCAGCTTCGGTCTTGGGAGAATCGGCCATGAGTTGATTATTTGCCATGTATAAAAAGTGATTGTTAGCGGCTAAGTATTTTGTATAGAGCGATCGCGGCCTGGGCCGTATCGGTTGCGAGCGATGAAAAACCTGGAATGCTTAGACTTTCAGCTAGTACTTCTATACTTTGATTATCCAGTGCATACCGAAATTTGCCAGGGGGAAATCCTGACTTTTGGCAAATCTATAACGAAAGATAGACGGAAGCGATCGCGCTGGGCGTATGTCAGATCGGCCTAAGTGCCAATGACGTATTTGCGCCACTCTTGGTGAATACCACTTTTGACCTGACGAGTAACTTCAAAGTAGAGGCTACTGTAGGGCCGACGGGGCGGATTTTGGAGCGGCATGTTGGCTTCCTTCGGCGTACGGCTGCCCTTGCGGACATTGCAGCGTACGCAGGCTGCTACCATATTTTCCCAGGTGTCACCGCCACCGCGCGATCGCGGCAGCACGTGATCTAGCGTCAGACCGTCGCCAGCGTAGCCGCAGTACTGGCAGGTATGGGCGTCTCGATGCAGCAGGTTGCGGCGGGTTAGCGGAATTTCTTTATAGGGTACGCGCACATAGTGCCTGAGACGAATGACTGTTGGCAGCGGCAGGTCAGCGTAAATCAGCTTGCCATTGTGTTCAATACGCTCTGCCTTGCCTTTGATAATCAAGACCACCGCTCGTCGCCAACTGGTGATGTTGAGGGGTTCATAGGAGGCGTTGAGTACCAGAACCTTGCTCATCGAGATTAGTCAACAGAGTGTTTCCCGATATTAGCACAGTTAATCTATTGTCTGTCTGATAACCCCTGCTAGACTATCTCTTAAATTGTGGCGGGCAGTAGGGTCATGCCGTGGCCCTACCTGCAACCTGGCGTGAGGAGGAATTGCATATGTTGAGCTGGGAAACAACTTCAAGTATTGCTTCGATGCGGCACTGTCGGGCTTGGGTAGAGATAGACCTAGCAGCCCTGAAATACAATGTCCGACAGCTCAAGGCCAGTCTCTCGGCAAAAACCGATTTGATGGCTGTGGTTAAGGCGGATGCCTACGGACACGGCGCGGTGACGGTGGCGAAGACGGCGTTGCAGGCGGGGGCTAGCTGGCTTGGCGTGGCGACGGTGCCGGAGGGCATTGAGCTGAGACAGGCCAACTTAAAAGCGCCGATTTTGGTCATGGGGGCGGTCAATACACCGGAAGAAGTGCGGGTGATGGCCCGCTGGCAGCTCCAGCCCACCATCGTTACGCCCAAGCAGGCGCTGATCTTTTCAGATATTCTGGGCAGTAACCCCAAGCTGCGATCGCCCCTCCCGGTTCACCTCAAGCTAGACACGGGCATGTCACGGCTGGGCTATCCCTGGCAGCAGGCGGCTGATTTCTATCGCTTTGTGCAGCAGCTCCCCCAGCTACAAATTGCCAGCGTCTACTCTCACCTCGCCACTGCTGACGATCCCGATCCAACTTTTATGCAAACCCAGCAGCAGCGCTTTGAAGCGGCGATCGCCCAGCTGCACTCCCACGGATTCCAGCCGCCCCGCCTGCATCTGGCCAATGCCGCTGCCACGCTGACCGACCAGTCGCTGCATTACGACATGGTGCGGGTAGGATTGGCCCTGTACGGACTCTATCCTGCCCCCCACTTGCAGTCTGTCTTGCCGTTGCAGCCGGTCATGCAGGTGAAGGCCCGCATCACTCACCTAAAGCAGATCGAACCTGGCACTGGGGTGAGCTACGGCCATCAGTTTGTGGCCGATCGCCCCATGCGCATCGCCGTGGTCGGCATTGGCTACGCAGATGGAGTGCCGCGCCTGCTCTCAAATCGCTTAACTGCTCTGATTCGAGGAAAAACGGTGCAGCAGGTGGGAGCAATCACGATGGATCAGCTCATGCTAGATGTGACCCATCTGCCGGATCTACAAGAGGGCGATATTGTGACGCTGCTAGGGCGCGATCGCCAAGAACAAATCACTGCCGAAGACTGGGCCAATACCTTAGGCACTATCTCTTGGGAAATCCTCTGTAGCTTCAAGCATCGCCTGCCCCGCATTTTGGTGGAATCTGCCTGCGAAATTGAACCCACTGCTAGCCGCCAAGATTCTTAAGCCTTCTGCCCAAGGCTAAAACGTGGTGCGGCTTTACGTCCAACTCTAAAGCCAGTTGCCAATGAGGACGAAGGGAGCCCAGTAATAGGGATGGGCGCGCTCAGATCGCTCTAACATCTTAAGTTGAGCCTGCCTGAGGGTTTCGGCTTTGCTCAATTCTGCTTCTCCCAGGATTTGATAAAAATTCGTCATCAACTCAGACGTAGCCTCATCATCAATCTGCCAAAGCGTGGCCAGCGTACTGCGAGCGCCCGATCGCATGGCGACGCCTGCTAACCCTAGAGTGGCTTTAGCATCTCCCGCCGCTGTTTGACAGGCGCTCAGCACCAGCAGATCGATGCTCCCTTCGCGGCTAAGTTCACTGGTGAGCAGCAGATTGCTGAAGCGATTGACGTTGAGCTTGTCGTCCCAGGTGAGGATAAAGGTGTCTTCGGCACTAGAGCCAAACTGCCCGTGAGTAGCTAGATGAATAATCGGCGAGGGCGAGGTGCCCACTGCCGTTGCAAAGCGGCTGATATTAAAGTCTTCGTCCAGCAAAACCTGGCTGGGGAGCTGTTTCTGAATCGCCTCCACCTCATCACCCACAAAAGGTAGAGCCGGAAACTCAGGAAAAATGGGTCTTTCCTGGGTCAGCCCCGCCACAATCACGCTAGCGGCTTTATGCTCAATCGGTTTCGATTCCAAAAGGTTAAGACCGGGAGTGAGGGCGATCGCGTATTTTTCAATCAGATATTTCTGATTCGCCTCGTCATAAAGCACCGACATCGGCACCTGCTGTAGCTCACCGTCTAGAACAAATACGAGCGTCTGCGTATCGCTAGCCTCTAGATCCGTCTCTAGGGGCTTAATCATCCACTGGTAAAGCTGCTGCGCCGCAGGGCCAATATCTCGCGGCAAGCTAGTTTGCTCTTCACCGCCTACCAGATCAAGATCGGCTCTTTCACCTCTAGGTTCAATTTCTCGCGGCAAGCTAGCTTGCCCTTCACTGCCTACCAGATCAAGATCGGCCCTTTCATTTCTAGGATGGTTTGATTGCTTATCAACCAGTGCCTTGTGCAGTTCATCAAGCTGCGCGTTCACCTCTGCGCGGTTGGTCAGCGTGGAATAGGTCTGAAAGCGACCACTGGGAAAACTCACAATCGTGGAAATCCGATCGTCTAGCAGTACCGAGTAAATCACTGCGGCTTTCGGATCAAGCTGATCAATTTCGACTGATTCCGCATTCAGGCAGGCTTCACGAAAGAAATTATCCAGTTCAGCCAATTGCAAATACTCCAGCACTTTTCGTGCCTGCTTCAGATTATCTTTTTCGCCGTTGGCTGGGGTTTCCGCCGTCAGCAGCAGCTTAACCAGGTCGCGGTAGATTGGCTCCACGCTTTTTTGAAAAGAGAACTGGGCCTCAGAACTGACTGCAACCAAATCACCGCGCACAGACTGTAAAGTCTCTACCGCCGCGCTCAAAGCAGCGATCGCCCCCGATTTATCATCCTGATTGAGCTGAATTCGCCCTAGCTGCGCCTGGAGGCGATAGGTAATGCCGCCAATGTTATGGCTTTGGGCGATCGCCAGTGCCTGCTGGGTCAGATCGGCGGCAAATGCCCACTGCTCAGTTTGCTCATAGACCTCAGCCAGGGTGCCCAAAACATAGGCTTCTGCGGCAGGATCTGACAGCGATCGCGCCATCTGATAGGCTTCGCGCAGCAGATCCGCAATCTGGCGCGGGGCGGGCAGTTCTTCGTCAAGAATGGTCCAAAAAGGGGCTGGCTCAGGGTCAGTGCTCAGCGTCAGCATCGTGACCCGCCGCAGTTCATTAAGGTGACAGCTCAGATCGATGCGGGCATAGAGAGCGGCCCGACCGGGCGATAGCGCCTCCTGTAGCGCCCACATCTCTGGCCAGAGCGTATACGCCTGATACCACTGCTCCTGAGCGATTAGCCAGCCCATTTGGGCCAGCCGCACCTGTAGCTGTGAGAGCGGTGTCTGAGCGATCGCCCAGGCTTGCTGATAGCTGGCGTCTATCTGCTCAGTGGCATCAGCAGCATCAGAGCTGAGACGGGTTAGGTTGCCCAGACTGAGATGAATAGCGCTAGTTTCATCCGGCAGAGCTAGCTGCTGGGCCAGGGCCAAAGCCTGCTGTAGCGTCTCACGGCTCTGATCGAGTTCACCTGTGAGCCGCAGGGCATCGCCTAAACTGCGTAGGGCCAAAAGCTGAGTTCGATCAGGCGTGGAGGTAGCCTCGACTAGCTGAGTCAGAATTTCAACCGCCCGGAGGTAAAAGCCACCCGTCTGCAACGCCTGGGCTTGATTGAGCTGACTTTGACGCACTAGGGCCAGCTCGCCCGCCTGCTCATAAGCACTCACCGCCTGTTCCCACGCCGCCGCCGCCTCAGCCGCCTGTCCGCGTGAAAAAGCCAGCCGTCCCTGGGCGTTGGAGGTCTGCGCGGCTGCTAGCCAGTCTACGGTTTGGCGATCGCCAGGTAAGCTCTCTACCAGAGCTACTGCCTGCTGAACGCTCTGGGTAGCGGCTGGCCAGTCACCAAGCTGCTGATAGGCCAAAGAGGCATTACTGAGGGCCATCACTTGATGGGGCAGATTGCCGCTCTGACCATAGGCGATCGCGGCCTGCTGAAACTGCGCCGCCGCCGTGGCAAAGTCTCCGGCGCTGTAGGCAGTTTTGGCCTGCTGTTCAAGCTGTTGGGCGGTTTGAGGCGTTTGGGCGATCGCCGCTGGCACCTGGGTTAAACCTAGCAGCCCTGCTGTTGGCAATCCGCTCACGCTGAAGATCAAAGTTAGCAGCAGCAAACTGGCTAGAGCTAGAGGATGCCGCCGCCAGCGTCGCCACTGTCGTTTTTGGGAAAATGCCGGAGAGTCTGACCGTGGTTTCATTGTCTGCAACTGCCTCAAAACAGGTCATAGCGAATGGAAAAATAAATGCCTTCGTCCTGCAGCGAATCGCCCAGAGACGGCAGCGAAATCAGAGGTAAACCAACATCTAAGCGGGCAAACAGATTGGCTTGCTGCCACAGCAGCCCCACCCCAGTGGAGGCCAAGACGTTGGAACTCGGAGTGTCTTGAGCGGAGTTCCAGCCCAAGCCCAAATCGAGAAAGGGCACGATCTGCAAGAGACGGTCATTGGTGGGAGTGCGGTAGAGCGGTAGCCGTAGCTCCGCCGAGGCCAGTATGCCGTTGTCGGTCAGCAGGTAGTCTTGACGGTAGCCCCGAACGCTGAGCTGCCCCCCCAGGCCGAACTGCTCCAAGGGCACCAGCGATTCTGTGGCAAGCTGGACATCCGCTTTTAGCAACAGCAGCGTTTCCGGTGCGACTAGCCGCACCCACTGAGCCTGTCCCTGCCAGGAGAGAAAGCTGGCATCAGGTTCGCGCTCTGAAACCGTGGCCCCAAACACGTCTAAGCCCCAGTTGAACTGCGATCGCAGGGCCAGCACCTCGCGATCGCCCTGCTGGTTCCACTCTTGGAAAAAGCGCAGGGCTGAAACCGCCGTAATGCCAGCATCATTAGACCCTACGGCGGGAAAGGCAATAGAATCGCCGAACAGATTACCCAGAAAAACGCTCTCGGTCTGCTGACGGCTGAAGGTCAGACCAACGGCAAATTCTTCGGTGGGGGTGCGCAGCAAGGGCTGTCGCCAGGTGGTTTCTATGAAAAAGGCGCGCGAGTTGATGTCTAGCAGCTCAAAGCGACCCTCTACCACTTTCCCCACTGATATCCCGGCATTGAAATCTAGCGTGCCGTTCTGAGGATTGATGAAGCTGCGGTAGCCCAGACGGAGAGCACGACTGCCCTCACTATGGCTCAGCCGCAATTGAGCGCGATCGCCCAGTCCGGTAAAGTTGTTGTCGGCAAATTCTAGAATCTGCTGGAAGCTACCGACGCTAGGCGATCGCTGATTATTCAGCTCGAAGTTCAAGACTCGCGGATCGGCTTCATCTATGGTCAGTGTCAGCAGGCTGGTACCCGGCTGAGTGCCTGCAGCTAGCTCTGCCGAGACTCGCCGGATTAGCGGATCAAGCTGCAGCAGTTGCAGCCCTTCCAGCAGGCGATCGACATCCAGCGGCGGCGCGGTGTATTGCTCGATGCGGCTGCGCACATAGCCGGGCTTAAGGCGATCGTTGCCTGCAATGCGGATGTTTTCCAGCGTGCCTTCTACAACTTGTATCGTAACGACGCCTGCGCTAAGCACCTGCGGCGGAATGATAGCGGCTGAGGTGACATAGCCTTCACGGGCGTATAGCTCAGTAATAGCCGAACGTACCTGAAACAGCTCGTTAAAGCCGAGGGGACGATTCGTAAACGGCTCGGTGACTGCCTGCAGTTCTTCAGCCGTAAATGCCGTATTACCCACAAACTCAAAACGCTCTACCACAATGTTTTCCGGCACGCGATCGGGCACGGGCGTTGGCGTTTCGGGGATGGGCTGCGTAAAGGGCAGCAGCTCTTCCGGTGCAGGTAGCGGCTCCGGGCGCTCAAACTCCGGATCCTCCTCGGACGGCAGATCCTCCAGCGGCACAATTGTCCGATCTGGCGGCACCTGCGCCATTAAACCGGCATCTCTTTGCTCGTCTTTGTCTCCCCCAGCTTTCCTATCGCCCTCACCTTCCCCAGGCCAAACAGCCTCATCCTCAATATTCTCAATGCCTAGCTCAGCCTCAACGGGGACGGCCCCGTAAGCAACCTGCGGCAACAGCAGCAGCAGCCCCAACGCTTTAAGAACGGGAGGTTTGCCAGTCATTGCAGGTGGGGGTGGTAAATGCGGGTGAATAGGGCAGGACGCTGCTGGCATCGGCGGTGAGGATCACTTCTCCATCGGGGCCGTACTGCCAGCTTTGCGCTTCTATGACGGGAGCCGCAGCGGTAACGGGAGGCGGAGGAGGCGTTGGATGTGGGGCGATCGCGGTGGGTTCGCCGGGTAGTTCACCAATGTCAGTAGCCAGAGAAGCTTCCCCAATTTGTTCGCTGGGAGTTGGATCTAGGCCGCCTCGCCCGGTGATTGTTAACTCCCCAATTTCTCTAGCAGCGGTCAGATTGCCCGCCGCACAGCCCTGAGCAATCAGCCGGGAAGCGTCAATCAAATCAGCCGGAAGCTCAACGGCTTCTTGAACCGGATCGCTGTTGGCTGTGCTGCCGCTGATGGTACCTGCCTGATCGGGAGTACGTCCTGTCGCAGTGATGTCGTTGGATAGAGGAGAAGGGCGATCGCGGATAGCAATATTGCGCAGCGCAGGCGAGGTTCCCATGACGAAGCGGACATTACCACCTTCACCACCCTCTGAATCAGCGCGGATGTCGTTATTCCTAGAAGGCGTACCGAAAATAATGTCTTGGATGGCTAAGTTTATGTCGCCGCCCGTATTATTTGATTGTGTACGGGCTGTTGTAGTAATTTGACCATCGTTTCCCAACACAACAAAAAAGCCTTCTAAGTTAACATTTCCGCCATCACTAGAAACAGTTTCAGCAGTAATTGTACTTTGATTGTTGACAGCAATGACCCCTGCATTAATAAAGGCATTTCCTGCTCGCCCAGTACTCTCATGCTCGACAGTAATCGCGGCTCCATTGTTAAGCCCTATACGATTAA
>JAAHIC010000150.1 GCA_010671965.1 Leptolyngbya sp. SIO4C5 | reverse complement strand
TGAAGGGCTTAATTCGGAATAGTTGGAAACCCGTAATGAGCTTCGGCAGCTTCGGCACGAGCGATTTCTGAGGATGCAGCGACCCAACCGAAGGGCTTAATTCGGAATAGTTGGAAACCCTTCTTCATGGGCGGTTACCCACATATTGACATCTTGATTACCCAACCGAAGGGCTTAATTCGGAATAGTTGGAAACTTATCTGCTTTGAGTTCGATATGTGCGATAGTCAGTTCTAAACCCAACCGAAGGGCTTAATTCGGAATAGTTGGAAACTCCGGCATCTTTACATGAAGTGCGAAACTGATTAAGAGGACCACCCAACCGAAGGGCTTAATTCGGAATAGTTGGAAACCCGCGTGGACCAGGTAGTCGCCTTCAAAGCATGTCTCCATGTCCCAACCGAAGGGCTTAATTCGGAATAGTTGGAAACCCATCGCATCGGTGGCTTGCCAAAGAGCTGCTTCTTGATAATCTAAAACCCCAACCGAAGGGCTTAATTCGGAATAGTTGGAAACACTGTGTCTTTGTTGACATCAAACTCATAACCACTAGCCCCAACCGAAGGGCTTAATTCGGAATAGTTGGAAACCTTACTACTGACCAACAGCGGTCTACCGAACCTCCGAGAATACCCAACCGAAGGGCTTAATTCGGAATAGTTGGAAACAGATATGCATTTAAACAACCTGCAAAACCACCACCGATAACCAGAACACCCAACCGAAAGGTCTAATTCGGAACAATCAAAACAACAAAAGCGATCGCCTCAAACAAATACAAAAGCGCGATCGCTTTTATCTTTCTGCCCCCACATCAATCCGCTTAAGTAAGCAAGATTAAGCCATAGCGCCGATGCCAGAGAGCTACCGCTATGACCCATGCCCACCTATTAGAAACTTCAGAAATATTCTTAGCCAACGACTTCCCCTCAGCCCTGATAAACTGATAAAGTAGGCACCTTCCAACCGGAGGTTAGCCCATTGAGCAGAACAGTTGATCAGCTCACAGCCACCGAGCTACGCCAGTTTGATCCGACACGTAATTTTGAGGCCAGCCTTGCTCCCGCAAAATGGGAGAAAGCTTGGCAAATAGTTTCTCAACTCGCCCACCTCCTGCGAAGCGATTTTCACGCCCAGCGAGTCGTCGCCTTTGGCTCCATCACCCAACCAGAAAGCTTTACCCACTGGTCAGATATTGACCTAGCCGTCTGGGGAATCTCCCCCACCGACTTTTATAAAGCCCTCGCAGCCCTCAACGAAATTACCCCCGACTTTGACGTAGACTTAATCGACCCAGAAAACTGTACCTCAGAACTCTTAAAGCACATGATTGAGCAAGAAGGCATCGACATTTTCGCCACGTTATTCGACACATCTATGGCCATAAGCTTATTCATGCTCAGCTTGGAGAACTGATTGCAAAAGCGCCTAATCTCTTAGCACAAATCAACACTGAACTTGCTCATTTCACAAACTGGCTCACTCAGTTTTAGTCCCTCAAAGGCGATCGCTGCTTTGGAAACAAACACTTCCAAAGCCATGCTAATCTACCTCTCAAACCCTCTCAAAACTCACCCATGAGCGCGATCGCCCTCACCCTCATCCCCCACCAAACCCAAAGCGGCCTCGCCTACCAGCACCTCCACATCCGCCTCACCACCCCCAACGGCGTCATCGAACCCAGCGACCTCAAAGCCTTAGCCCTACCAGAGGCGATCGCCTGGAGCCAAGGCATCATCCTAGAAGGCAAAGCCCCCATCTGGCTCTACGGCTACCTCGTCCACGCCTGTCATCCCGCCGCCTGGATTGCCTGCTTCGACCCCCGCCTCGGCCAAGCCCAGCCCCGCTCCGGCGGAGCCGTTGTCGTTGCTACCCACAGCAAACAGCTCGCCATTGGCGACATCCTCATTACCACCCTGCCCGATGCCGCCCTTTAACCTCCCCCCTATCCAGCTTGAACTCACCACTCTGCCCTTAGCAGATATGCAGGTTCAAGCCCTGATTATCAACCTGCCCCGTCCCCAAAGCCTGATTTCGCCCAGCAGCCTCTCAGACCTCCACCTGCCCCCCAATTTAGACCTAACCCAAGGACTAGTGCTGTACGGCCAAGCCCCCATCTGGCTCTACAGCACCCTAATTCATCACTACCACGCTGCCCCCTGGCTCGGCTGCTACGATGCCCGTAGCGGTAGCGTCATTGTGATTCATAGCCGCGTCGCCTCACCAAACATTGGCGATACCCTGAAACTGCAGCCCCGCCGCACTGCTTGTCCCGCCATCCTCATCGGCGGCCCGCCCAACAGTGGCAAAAGCGTCTTCGCCAACGCCCTGCGCCGCCGCCTGATTGCCCAGCATCCTCAGCGCAAACACTATCTGCACCGCGCCAGTTGGGACGGCGAAGGTAACTGGGTCTACGAAACCGCCAACGCCGACATGGTTGATCAACTGGTGCGGCTCAACGAATTCCGCATCCACGAAGACCCCGAAACCGCCAAGCTGATTCCCAGCTACTTCAAGTACCATGCCAGCGCGATCGCCAACCTACGTATCCTCGTAGATCGACTGCTCGTAGATGTGGGCGGCCTGCCCCAGCAGGAAAAAGAACCGTTAGTTCAGCAGTGCAGTCACTACATCATCATCAGTCGCCTACCTGAAAAAATTGACGGCTGGCATCGCCTCTGTCAGCCCCACCTCAAGCCCCTTGCCGTCATTCACAGCGTCTTAGACTCCCGTTTAGAAATTCTGCAAACCCAGCCCTTTCTAGAAATCGTAGCCGGTCCCTGGCTCACAGGTGAAACCGCCCATATTCGCGACTGTTTGCTGACAGCGGTTGAATCTGCTCTAGCTCCTTCAAACTATGAGGCTTAGCCAATATGGGCACCTTTCACTTTATGGGCGTAGGTAAATCGGTAGGAGCCGTCACCTGCGCTGTGAACTACATTGAAACAGCTCTCAGCCAAATCGAAGCAGGCACGGCTTCAGCAAATACCCACAGACTCTTCAGTGGCAGCGGTGGCATTAATCACGCCGAAACTCAGCGCGGCAAAATCGAGGCACTCGTTCTATTCACTAGCAAAGAAGTTATTGAAAGAACGCTCATTGCTTTTCCCTATCAAGGCAACGACAAACCCGGTCCGGTTCGCACCGAAATCGAAACTGTTTTACAGCAGGTTTGGCAGCATACCGATCCCGATATTGGACGTAAGCTTATCTGGTGCGAGGTTGACATCGATAACTATCAGGACTGTTTTGAGAAAATTATTAAGGTTACCTATCGCTACAGTCAGCCCAATAAGCAAGGCAAAGAAATTTGGTGCAACTTAACGGGAGGATCTAATAGCCTGGGCTTAGCGCTTTTGAGCATGTCTGAGCTGACTGGTAAATCGACCAAGCGTTATCTCATTTCGCAGCGCAAAGCCTATCAAAAGCTCATTCGGATCCCCTCACAGATAAAGGTGAATCCCAATGCTGATGGTTATTTTAGAGTGCTGCCCTTTATTAAAACGACCGTCGATGCCCTGCAATTTTATGAGGTCTTGATAGAGTTAGACAGACTCAATCAGGCGATCGCAACTGAGAATTTGTTCTCTAGACTTTGCCATCAGCCCCAATTTTCAGGACTAACTTCTGAAGTCTTTAGACGTCAGTATCTTTTACAGCTTTATAGCCTGGGCTATACCCATTATGAGCCTGATACAGACCAGGTCAAGATTACGTCAGAAGGCCAGCGTTTTTTAGATGAAGAATTACAAGCGCTCGATCAACTCATTCATTTTGAGAACATTCTGACCTCTAGCTCGACTAATATCGTTGCTGAAGCAAAAACTTGGGAGTGGCTGCATGAAACCACTCTGTGAGGCTATTAAGTGAGCGATCGCATTTGGCAAGCAGCTCCCACCGTACCGCTTCTGCAGTGGCTAGCCCGTGGCTCACTGCGACAAAATCTGCTGCAGGCAGTGCGCCTCTGGGTTTGGCTGCGTCTGCTCTATGGTCCCGAAGATGAGCAGCTAACGCTGCCGAGTGCCTTTAGCTATCCTGACTGGCGCGATCGCTTCTTTACCCCCAGCCATCCTAGTCAAGATCAAAAACCGCAGCTCCATGATCCTGACTGCCCCTGCGCCAAAACCACAGTCGCCTGGCTGTTTACATCTGACTTGAAGCTATCTCAGCCCCAATGGGAACAGCAGCTAACAACTACCAGCGCCCGATCCGAGCTTACCCAGCAGATTCAGACCTTTCGCCAAGCGCTGAGCGATCACAATCAGCTTCCGGCCAATTTCGAGACTTTACTGGAAGCTCGCCTCTTTGGCTTTACCCGTCGCACCCTCTATGGAGACCTGCGGCTCCTGGCAGATATTCACTGGTTACAGCCAAAAGGAAATCAGTTTTCTAAAGTCACCACATGGCCTGACTATCCTGCCCAAGCCGAAAAGTTATCTCTGGCTTCCTATCAAGAACTTGGCTTCTTGACCCAGCCAGATCTGGCCGCGATCGCTGAAAATCTCTCACGTCCTCTGGGCCGCGATCGCCGCTTCTTTGTCCATGTAGACTACGTGATTGCCCATCAAAAGCTAGACAAAGTAGATGACTGGCAAGCACTTCTGGCCGAACTCTGGCAGCAGCATCCCGTTCCGCCAGTTCGCTTAAGCTACCAGAGGGCAGGCGAAACCCATGCCCACCCGCTACTCGTCTATCCCGTCTGCATCTACTACTACCGCCGAGGTCCTTACCTCTGCGCCTACGGCCAAGTTCCGCATCAGCCCTCAAATGCTCTCGACTGGCGCAACTACCGCTTGGACCGGATTGAAGCAATTGAAATCCTCGATTGGAACCAAGCGGACATTCCGGCTGACCTGCAGCAGCGATACCTCCGCCAAACCTTACCCACTCCAGACGATATTGAAACCGCAATGGCAGACGCCTGGGGCTTTGACTACTATCAGCCCAGCCAGCGACTGCTGCTGCGCTTTGACAGCGAGTGGAACCGACGCTATATCCAAGACACCTTACGCCATAGCACCTTCACCCAGATTAGCTATCAGCAAGTCGCTCAGCGTCTGCAGCAGCACCTCAGCGGCCAGCCCCAGCAAGAAATGCTGGCCCTATGGCGCGATCGCTCTCAGCACGATGCTTACTACGAAGCTCAGTATCGCCAGAATGACCCCAATGTGCGGCAGCGCCTCCGGGCTTGGCGACCCCATGTCGAAGTTCTCCTGCCCTGGGACTTACGCCAGCGCATGATCACCGAAATTAAAAAAGAAATTGAATTCTATGGCCTGTAACCGCCAGCCTGTTATCCTCTCCAATCGCTTTGCTGATGCCTTTGCTTACACCCTTAGCCTCCACCGTCATCAATGCCGCAAAGTGCAGCCCGTTCCCTATATGGCGCATCTCATGAGCGTTGCTGCTCTTGTCCTGGAAGATGGCGGCAGTGAAGACGAAGCGATCGCAGCACTCTTGCACGATGCCGTAGAAGACCAGGGAGGCGAGCCGATTCGCATTCAGATTCGCCACCGCTACGGTGAATTTATTCTGGCTCTGGTTGATGCCTGCACAGAACCTCAAAGGCAGCCTCAGCAGAGCTGGCGAGACCACAAACTGAGCTACCTGAATCAGGTGCAACACGTTTCTGCACCGGCACAGCGCATCATTCTGGCAGATAAGCTGCATAATCTGCGATCGCTGTTAGTCAACTGGCAGCAGTTTGGCAATGCTATTTGGTCGCAGTTTTCAGGCCAGCCGCTAGACTATCTCTGGTTTTATCGGCGGCTGATCGAGAGTCTCAATGCTCAGTCTCAACGCCAGATGCTCGTCGAACTCAAACAAAACGTAGCTGCATTAGAGAAAATGGTTGTCTTAGGTAATTAGCAACTTCCACACCTACTGCACCCAGCAGCAGCGCCAGGGTGCAGCCTAAACTCGCTACAATAAGGCAGCCAGCGCAGGTCACAGCGCCGCAGCCGCAAGCGTTTACCGAGAAGAACGAATCGCAACCCCAGCCCCGTAGCCTTTCAGGGGGTGCCCCTCATGCTTTCTGTAAAACGGATTAGAAACCGAGACTATCACGTTGATCTCGCCCGGGAAGATTACTACCTAGAAGGCGGCGAGCCGCCAGGGTGGTGGCATGGCACAGGGGCAACACAGCTAGGATTAGCCAGCCAGGTCAGTAAAGAAGAGCTGCATCACATTATGGACGGCTTTAGCCCAGATGGCAGCTTCAAACTGGTGCAAAATGCTGGGACTGATACCCGAGAAATTGGCTGGGACTATACCTTCAGCGCCCCGAAAACCGTGAGCACCGAGTGGTCGCAAGCTGGGCCGAAAAAACGAGCGGCTATCCAGCACATACACAATGCTGCTGTGAGAAAAACCCTCGACTTTTTAGAACAAAAAGCCACTACCCGCCGGGGTAAAGGCGGGGTAAATAAAGAGCCGGTAAAGCTGGTAGCAGCGCTGTTTGAGCACGCCACCAGCCGCGAGCTACAGCCTCAGCTCCATACCCACGCCCTGCTAATGAATTTGGGCTGTCGGACTGATGGCACCACCGGCACGATTCAAATTAGCGAGCTGCTAAAAGAGAAGATGCTGCTTGGTGCCCTCTATCGAGCAGAACTGGCCCAGCAGCTACGAGACCAACTGGGCTATGAAATCGGACCTCATCTGCAGGGCAAAGATGCCCTCTTTGACCTCAAAGGTGTAAGTTTTGAGCTGGTAGAAGCCTTCTCAAAACGACGAGAAGCGATCGCAGAGAGACTTAGAGAAAAAGGCTACTCCAGCGCAGTAGCCGCCGCTGTTGCTGCCCTTGATACCCGAGAGCCCAAAACCAACATTCCGCCCCGGGAAAACTTGTTTGCTGCCTGGCAGGAAATGGGCCAAGCTCTGGGGTACAAATCACCGAGGCCAAAGTTTGTTCAGCTAGAGAGCGCATTAGCCCAGAAAGAAGTTGCTGAGAAAGCTGTGACTGACCTACTACAACGCAGCAGCAGCTTTAGTCAAAACACCCTGCTGCGCCGGGTAGCAGAGCTGGCCCCTCACTATGGATTGGACATTGAGGCTCTGCAGGAAGCCGTCACCCATCGCCTAACGCAAGCGGACATTTTCTCCCTAGGGCAGATTCAAGGAGAACAGCACTACAGCACCACCACGCTGTTTCTCCAGCATCAAGCTGCGGTGACCACACTTGACGTAAGCCAGATAGCTCAGGCCGCAGGGTTGCAACGCCAGGGCTATCAGGTTCTGGGAATAGCCCCCGGGAAATCTGCGCTGAGACTGCAAAACGAAACGGCTATCAAAAGCTATTCTCTGCATCGCTTTTTAGGCAAACTGCGTGACTGTCACGTCAGGCTAGACAAGAAAACTTTGGTGGTCGTTAAAGGAATGGAGCACATTCCCAGCCAGCAGCTGGCGGCTGTTATGGAACAGGCAGATGGCAAGAAAGCCCTGCTTGCCTTAGTTACCGATCAGCCAGAACACCGGGCCACTGCTAGTCCACCAAAGTCCCCAACAAAAACACCTTCCACGCCTGTCATAGAAACGCTAGAACTGACAACACCGAACCAGGCTAAATCCAGAAACCCGCACCTGGAACGATAACACCAGCAAAATTATATTTGTGGTGAAACAAATCTGAATGGTACGTTAGTATTAACTGCATATGGTGCATCAGCTCTAATTTTTAGAGACTCAGACGCTACAGCTAGAGTACCCTCTCTGCCAGAAGACTTATGGCTCGCCAAATTCTTGTCTCCCGAGAGACCAGCGAGAGAATTAAGCAGCTGCTCAAGCAGCGGGCTAGAACACCCCGCCCCTTGACCGTAGCCGATGTGCTGAAAAGCCTGCGCCCATCTGTCAGTCGAATGCTGAAGCAGGGGCATGGCTACCGGGACGTGATTGAAGCCTTAGCAGCTCAAAATATTGTCGTCTCCTTGGAGGTCATTGAAGCCTTCTATCAGTCCCAGGTAAGCGGCAAAGGCAAAGGGAAGCGGCCAGCAAAATCTCATCCTGAGCTAGAGCAGGTGGTGACTCAGGTGCAGCTTGACGCGATCGCCGCAGCACTCAAGGAGCTAGCCAAAACTCGTAGAGGGCAAAACCTCAGAGAGCTGGTTGCTGAGCTAGAAGAGGCTATCGATGAGGATCTTGCAGCCGGATGGAGCTACGACCATATTGCAGACTGGCTCGATAAAGACTTCAGCCTAAAGATTGCTCCGGGCAGCCTGCGTAGCTACCATCAGGCGCTGAAGCGAGAGAAAAAAGAGAAAAAGGGCGATCGCCTGCAGAAGAGCGCAGCCGCAATGCCATCTAAGATACAGCCCCAGACACCTAGTCCCAAACGACTACCAGAACCTGCAACAGCAGGGTTTCAAGATGCAGCCAATCCCATCTTCAACGCCGCCCTAGACCAGCACTCGCTGCTCTAGGGCGGCGTTGAAGA